>NZ_DAOLGP010000001.1:78123-145729 GCF_035329545.1 Candidatus Neomicrothrix sp. | reverse complement strand
CCTGGGCGTCGCTGGTTGGGGCCAGAAGGCGGCCAAGGACCATTCCGTCAGACGGCACCTTGTCTCCGAGGCCCGGAATCCGAACCTCGGCAACGGTCAGAGTGGTGAGCAACATCACCATCTGCACCGCCATGGCAACCCATCCGAGTGGGCCGGGACGCCAGATCAGGAGGCCCACCAGCACCAGCAAGTTGGCTGCCGGTCCACCCGTGGCGTGGAGCAGCTTGGAACGTCGATCATCAGATGCAGTCCGTAGATCCGCCAACACAAACCCGCTGCTCGGCCACAAACCCAGGCGCAACTCGGGGTCGTGGGAGTGGATGACGGTTGATGGTCCCGTTCCGATCGACACGGTCCGGACCTTCATATCGCCAAGCCCCGCCCCGATGACGTGGCCGTACTCGTGTGCTGCCAGCGAGAGCCACCGAATCGGTAGGTAAGCAGCAACGATCCATCCAAGTCCTGGCCAGTTCGCCCACCACCCAAACAGTGCAACCAGGATCAATTCTAAGACCAACAGGTGGAGCGTTCCCTGCCACCTCAACGGTCGATCGCTCAGGTCGAGACCCTGGGTACTCATCCGAGGAACCTGCTCGGGGTGCCCGACCAGGTGATGTAGAGCCCGTCGCGAGCGCGGGTGGCCGCCACGTACAGCAGGGACTTCTCCAGCTCCAGGTCCGATGCGTGCTGCACCGGATCGTCGTCTCGCTCGGTCATCGCCCAGCCTGCCGGCACGCTGGCGTCGTCGGCGTCGCTCACCGCCACCCGTTCGTACTCCAGGCCCTTCATGCGGTGCATCGTCCCCAGCCGCACCCCGGGCTTGCTGGGCAGGTCCTTCTGCGGCAACAGGCAGGTGGTCAGCCCGGCCGAGTCCAGCGCACCCTTGGCGGCCTCGACCTGCCTGTTCGTGCGGGCCGCCACGCCAATGGCGATCGGGTCGACCCCCTCGTCAATCCAGGCACGCACCTGCTCGACCAGCGCATCGAGCATCTCGGGGCGGGTGCGAAAGCCGGCCAGCACCGGCTCGGGACCCGACCGCAGGCTGTGGTAGCCGGCGAAGGAGTGCTTGTCGGACCCGCCATCGAGGTCGTCGGCGGTGACGCCCCCGTCGGTGCCCAGCATGGCCAGGCTCCACGCCATGATCTCGTGGGTGGTCCGGTAGTTCAGTTTCAGCTTCGCCGAGCGGCCCACCACCTTGATGCCCACCTTCGACAACGACGACCGACGGTCGTAGATCCGCTGGTGGCTGTCGCCCACGATGAACATGTCGTCCGGCGCCTCGGCCACCACCGCCCGCAACAGCCGCCATTGCGCCTCATGCAGGTCCTGGGCCTCGTCCACCACCACGTGCTGGTACGGCTTGGTCGTCCGGGGTTCCAGGTAGCCGGCGGCGGCAGCCGCCAGCTGCAGGTGGGTGCGCCGGCCGGCTTGGTCGAGGCGGCGTTCCAGCTCGTCGATCGCCTTCCACACCTCGGCCCGGCGGCGGCGGTTGAGGGGGATTCCTCGCCCGGCCCGGCTGACGGCGAAGTAGTCGGCGCGACTGCGGCAATTGTTGGCCAACACCACCTGCTCCCATTCGTTCACCAGGAACGATCCGGAGTACTCGCCGTCCATCGCTCGCTCGGTCACCACCTCGTCGGCGACCTTCTTGCAGTAGTCGTCCTGGGCGACCTTCGGGTCCCTCCCCTCGGCCTCCCGCACCAGCGCAAACACCAGCCGGTCCACGTTGATCACGTCCACCCGGCTGACGGCTGCGGGGTCCAACGCCCGCAGGTCGTTCTCGATCGCCTGCGCCAGGTTGCGGGTAAACGTGGTGAACAGGATCGGCTTGCCCAGCGGACTCTCGAGGCGTTCGGCCAGCGCCTTCGCCCGATGGATCGCCACGACGGTCTTGCCGGTGCCCGCCCCGCCGGTCACCCGGGCCGGCCCGCTGTAGCTGTCCCGGTAGGCCAGGTGGCGCTGCGAGGGGTGCAGGAAGATCCGCCACATCGCCAACGGCTGGGCGAGGATGTCAGCCAGTTCGTCCTGCCCCTCAACGACGTGGAAGGCGGCCTGGGAAGCGGGCGCCTCCAAAGCGGCGACCACGTCGTCGGTATCGACCTCCCCGTGGATGGCACCGGCCAGCTCCTGGTAGATGTGGTCGACGTCGTCGGTGCCGGTCAGCGCAATGACCGCCTCGGCCTGGGATGGTGGCAAGAGGCTGAGCAGGCCCTCCAGCTGATCCTCGGAGGTCAGCGCCATCAGCGCCGGCACCACTTCGGCGGTGACACCCAGGTTGGCAAAGTCGCGATCTCGCCGGTGGGCAAACAGCTGGTCACCGGCCGGGTCGGCCTGTTCCTGCACCACGGCGGCCTGCGCTTCGATGGCGGTGAGGTTGACCAGCTCCAGGGCGTTGGTGGCGGCGTTGACCGAGAACTTGTTCTTGGCCATCCACCGCTCGGCCTCGTCGTGGTTGCAGATGCGGGTGAGCACGAAGTGCTCGCCGTCGCCCACGTCCAGCACGATGCCCCGCTGACCATCGTCGATGCGGATGGTCCGAGAGCGGGGGTCGGCCGAGCCGTTGTAGGGCTCCAGGTTGATGCCCTTTGCCTTGCCCAGATCGGCCGGGGTCATCTGGGCGAACTTGGTGACCAGGTCGCCGATGCGCCGCTGCATCCTGTTGGGGAGACGCCCGTAATCGGCGAGGAACGTCGTGGCGAGAGCGAGGGATGCCATCAGCGCTCCCCCACGGCATCGAGCAGCGCATCGTCCGTCCAGCCCGACGCCGGGCGCAGGTCCCACCCATCGGCGCTGACGCCGGCCTGATCTGCGCCGAGCACGCCGATGCGCCGGTCGGGCCAGGCGGCCTCGACGGGTTCGCCCCCAAGCTCGTAGCCGGCCTCAAAGTCGGGGGCGCCCCGCATCAGCATCCTTCTGGTCAGCTCCCGCACGTCCTCATCCTCTACGAGTTCCAGTTCTTCGTTCATCTCCTCGGAGATCGTGACGTCGCCCTGTGACACTCCGTCGGCCGCCACGAGGAGCGCCTCCTCAGGTCCGTCCGGCGCCGCGGCGCCGTCGACCACCGCAACGCTGCTCGCTGGGTCATCCTCCTGGTCGAGGTTCACCAGCCAGAGCAGGTCAAAGCTCAGGTCCTCCGCCTCGGAGGTGGCGGTAACCAGCGCGTGGCGGCCGGGGCCTCGCATCAGCTGGGCGACGTTGGCCCACTGCACCCAATCCTGCCATCGGGCTGCGTGGCCTTCGGCCGAAACATCGCGGGCCGAATCGGGCAGGGCAGCGAGCACCGTCCAGCGCTGGAGCTGCTCACGTCCGGGGCGAGTATCGAGCGCCAGCGCCAGGCTCAGCCCGTTGGGCGTGTCGGCGCGCACTCCGAGCGCCACCGGCGCCCCGCCGTCGCCGGACGGTTGCACCGCCTTCGAACCCCTGGCGGCCCGTCCGAGGAACTCCTCGCCATCACCCCCACCCAACGCCAGCTTGGGCTCGGTCGAAGCGAACATGCCGCCGATGCCCGACATCGCCAGCTGGTTCCAGTCGTCGAAGTCGGGGCGGGCCATCACGTCCAGCAGCAGCTTCATCGGGTTCTGGTTGAGGTCGTCGACCTCGAAGCGCCCCCGCTGCCCCTGCTGCACCCGGCGGGCCAGGCGCCGGGCCTCGCCGGTGATCAGGTTGCGGGCGGCCGGTTCCGTTGGGGGCGACGCCTCGAATGCCGAGTGGAACGTCTTCACGTCGTTCCACGTCAGGTTCCACACCAGGTCGCCGTTGTCTCGAATCCCCCGGCGCTTCTGCGCGTCGGCGGCGATGTTGTTCACCTCGGGCGAGGCATGAAACTGGTAACCGTCGAGGAACACCGCAATGTTGGGGGCGCGGGTGTCCAGGCGGCGGATCAGGAAGTCGGGCAGCACGCTGGGTGACGTGCCCAGGCCCTCCTGCTCCTCGATCCGGTAGTGCGTGCGGACGCTGGTCTCCGGGTCGTCGCCGGTCTCCATCCGCAGCTCGAACGCCTTGTAGCGGCCCTGACCGGGCACGTCGGTCAGCGAGGCCCGCGTGTCGGGCAACGATGCCGCCCACGCCCGCAGCGCCGCCTTGAACCGGCGCTCCAGCTCGGACTCCTCGACCGTGCCGATCTCGATGTCGGCCACGGTGGGCACCGATTGGGGGTGCCACACGTCGTCGCCCAGCAGGTCGTCGAGGATCTCCAGGGCCAGGTCCCGGCGGGCCAGCTCATACTCCCCACGGTCGACCACACCCAGCAAACAGCGGTGGCACGCTTGGCGGCCCTCGGTGACGCACGGGCAGCGGGCGATGACGTCCCGGCCCCGTTCCAGGATGGTGCGCACCCGGTCGGGCTCGGCCAACCGGGCCAGGTAGCCGGTGCCGCCGGGCACCGCATCGAACAGCATCAGGTAGCGGCGGCGACCCTGCCCCGCCCGGTTGGGCGCATCGGTCAGCGCCACCTCCAGGTGGCTCGGGTCCCCACCAAAGTCGGCCCGCAGCCCCAGCAGCAGCGCCCCCTTGAACGATGCCAGGCGTTCGGACACCTCAAACATCGACACCGGCAACAGCATGCGGATCGACTCGGTGGTCAGCTCGTGGAACAGCACCACGTCGTCCCACTGCTCGTTCTTGGCTCCCGAGCGCACCTTGCACCAGCCCTCGTGCAGCCGCTCGCTCGGGGTGTTCTTCGACCGGTCCCGCACCTCACGCACCGCCCCGCAGTGGGCGCACACGGTAAAGCCGGTGACGTGATGGTCGTGCCCGGCGATGTGGCGCTTCTCGCCGCTGCGGTGAGCGAAGCCCAAGTTGATCGTGCGGAAGTGCGTGCCGGCGGCAAACTCGGCGCCGAACGCCTGGTTGGCCAGCGCCCAGGCCCCCTCCACATGGTGGGGGTCGACGTCGACAGCCAGCAGCGAGTCGTACTGCTCGCGCCGCCGGTCGTCGGTCTCGTCGTACACCCGGGCGGATTCCTCGGAGCCCGAGGCCATCGACCGCTTCAGGCGCAGCATGCGGTGGATGGCGCCGGTGTCGGCGATGCGGCGCCCCTTGCAGCGCAGGCACTCGGCGGGCGGCTCGCCCTCGTCGATGCAGCCGTATCCGCAGTCGGGGCACAGCCGCCACTGCTCGTGGGCGGGCAAGTCGGCGGTGCCGATCTCGAGGGCGTCGATCACGTGGCGGTGCCCGGCGGCGTAGAAGCTGTTGCCGGGCGCCAGCTCGGTGATCGCCCGGCGCCCGGGCCGCTGGTACTCGACCATCGTCGTCTCGTAGTCGCCGTCGTCGTCGCGGGCCCACGTGGTGGCCGACAGGGTGATCGAGTCGTCCATCAGCATGAAGTTGGGCAGCACGCTCAGGCGTTCCAGCGCGCTCAGCGTGTACTCCTCGCGATGCTGCCTGGCCAGCAGCGCCAGCGCCGAGCGCTGCCCGCGCAGGTCGGCCAGCTCTCGGGAGGCCTCGTCGCTGGGCAGCGCCTCCCCCTCCAGCTTGTCGGCGGCGTTGGTCAGCCGCTGCAACCGAAGCCGCAGGTCGGCGGCGTGTTCCTGCCACGTTCCGGCCGCCTCCTTCAGCATCAGCTCGATGCCGGCACCGGCAAAGTCGCGCAGCGCCGCCACGCTGCGATCGCTCAACGTGCTCCGCCGGTCGGCGTCGTCGAACAACCCCAGAAAGGCTTCGACGTGGGCGGGCGTTCCGATCGAGGCGTCGATCACCGCCCGCAAAAACGAGCCCACATCGACGCCGGCCTTCATCAGCTGGCCGATCTGGCGGGGCAGCTTCGGGGCGACGATGGTGCCGTCCGCGATGCGGTCGATCAGGTAGGCCACGTACTGGCGCTGCAGGATCTCGAGGGCGTCGAGGTAGCAGTTGGGCGGCCGCACGTCGCCGGCCAGCATCGCCTCGGGGTCGGCCAGGTAGTAGAGGCCGTGGGTGTCGGTGGGGACGAACGTGGTGATCAGCGAGTTGCCGCTGGCCCGTCCCGAGCGACCCACCCGCTGGATGTAGCTGGCCGGGTTGCGGGGCACCGAGGTGAGCATCACCGACGACAGGTCGCCGATGTCGATGCCCATCTCCAGGGTGGGCGTGGCGGTCAGCACGTTGGGGGCGTCCGCAGCGGTGCCCGCCTTGAACGCGGCCTCCAGATCTTCCCGGGGCGCCCGGCGCAGCAGCCCGGTGTGTTCGCCGGTGACCACCCGGGTGACGTTTCCGCCCCGGTACAGGTCGCGGTAGTAGTTGACCTCCCGCGGCTCCAGCGCCTCGAAGCGCCCGCTGCACCGGTAGCGCAGGCACGGTGTGCCCTCCCATGCCTCCAGCTGCGACGGCGGGGCAACGTGCAGGTGACCGCAGAAACCGCAGCGCACGGTGCTGGCGGTCAGCGGGGCCTCCTCGTCGTCGGCAACATCGCCGATCCTCACCATGCGGCGGTCGAGCCCGTAGATCGTGTGGCCGGATCCAGTCCAGGCGACCACCGTGTCGGTCTCGTTGGCCAGCAGCTTCATGGTGAGCAGGTTGAGCTCCCGTCCCAGCGCGGGCGCCACGCCCAGGCTGCGGACCGCCCAGTCGACCACCCAGGTTGGGGTGGCGCTCAGCGAGCTGAGCGAATCCAGGGTGCCCTTCGGACTGGTGGTGAAGAACGTCGGGCGGCCCCGGTCGCTGGTGAAGGGCGGCAGACCATCGGGACGGCCACCCCAGATAAACCAGGTGTCCCCGCCGTTGTCGAGGTACTGGGTCAACAGCGGGTGCATCAGCCCGCCCTTCAGCCGCAGCCGCTCCAATAACCCCCGCACATAGGTGACCGCCGCCAGCGGGTCGATCGCTTCGCCGGACACGCGTTGGGCCTCCTCGGCCACCAGCGACGCCCAGTCGTCGATGTCGGGCAGCGTCACCGCAGCGGCCGCCGCCCGCGACAGCTCCAGCGTTCGACCCACCCGCGCCCGCAGCCCAAACTCCAGGTCGACCTCGAAGCCCAGCCTCGCCGCCAGCAGCTCGTGTGCCCGAGGCTTGGGGGCATCGGTCCACACCGTGCGCACCACCGGGTGGCGCAGCAGGTCGGGTGGCACCAGCGAGAACACCTCCCGGGGGGTGGTGGCCTCGTCGAGCAACGTCTCGCCCAACTCGGCCAGCGACATCTCGCCGTCATCGATCAGCGCCCGGCTCATCAGCGCCCGCAGGTTGAAGCGGTGCGTGCGACCACCAAAGAACGAGGCCCGGTGGGAGGCGTCCTGCACCGAGTCGGTGAAGGCCAGCAGCTTCCGCTCCTGGCTCTCCAGGTGGTTGGAACCAAACAGCGTGTTGATCGACACCGACGCCAGGCTGGCCACCCGCAACCCGAGAAACCGAATGGCGTCGCGTTCCTTACAACCAGGGCAGCGGCCGGCCCGGGCGTCGTCCTCGCCGCCGGTCACCAACACCGGCAGGGCGTCCTCGGACCGGGTGTCGCTCAAGGTGTGGTCGATGGGCGAGAACCAGCGGACCGCTTCATCGTCGGGATGCCCAACCAACATCGTTCGAGCCAGCGGCGAGCCCTGCACCGAACTCCGGTAGATGTGGCCGGCGTTGGTGCTCAGCGCATCGCTGGTCTCCGAGGCGATGGCCATCCAGCCCGACATGCCGCATTGACGGCAGTACGTCGAGGGCAGCTCCAGCGTGTCTCCGCCCTCCGCATCATCCTCCGATACCGGAGCGGACGAGTCCCGCCACCGGAACGACGGCTTCGCTTGCACCTTCCGCAACAGACGCGACACCTCACGGATCCACAGCTGAATCTCCACGCTGAACAACGGGGTCAGCCTGGCGCCGCGACGCCGGCGGGCCATCGATAGCAGCCACAAGAACTGCGCCAGCGCCTGCTCGGCCCGCAGCGGCTCGTTTTGGTGGGTTCTGCCCCAATTGGGCGCACGGAACACGATCTCCTTGACCGCTTCGGGCCACGAACGGGGGCGCTCCCCCACCGCCGACAGCACGGCCCACGTCAGCGGGTGGGCCAGCAGCCGCTTCCCCAGCCGAACCCTGGCATCGTCGTCAGTCCCCAGAGCCGACCAATCGCCACCCTCATCCGTCGACGCACAGAAGGCGTTGGCCACGTCCTCCAGTTCGGTGAGCCCCAGCACGTCGTCCACGTCCGGGATCGGCAGCTCGTAATTCACCGGCTCGCAGGCCTCGTCGACGCTTTGGCGGCTCTCGCCGATCACCGACTCGGGTGGAAACTCCACCCCAAACACCTTCCCGGCGAACTCGGCCAGCTCAGCACCAGCCGAGGCCCCGGCGCCAAGCGTCGCCGAGGTGGCCACCGGCGTAGCGTTGCCAAGCGGGCGCCCAGGCTCTGCGGCCCCGAGCGTGGCGCCCAACCGACGGAGCAGCATGGCCACGTCGGTGCCCTGGGCCCCGTCGTAGGTGTGGAACTCGTCCAGCACCACGTACTGCAACGTGTCGGGATCGTTCCCAGCCCAAAGTTCCCTGTCGTCGTTGCGCAGCAACAGGAAGTCCAACATCTTGTAGTTGGTCATCAAGATGTCCGGTGGGTCGGCCCGGATCGCTTCCCGCTTGTCGATCACATTGTCCGGGCCCATCGTCGAGTTGCGGCCCGCCTCCCCCACATACAGCCCGGCGGTCAACCCGGCCAGCCGTCTTTCGCTGGCGATCAGGCTGGCGATGCGCCCAGCCTGGTCGGAGGCCAGGGCGTTCATTGGGTACAGAATCAGCGCTTTGATGCCCCGACGGCCCTCGTCGCGCATCCGAGCGCAGTGATCCAGAACCGGGTACAAGAAGCACTCGGTCTTACCCGACCCTGTGCCGGTCGTCACCAAGGTCGGTTCCGGTTGACGCCCACCAACGCTGCTCAGCCGCTCAAATGACGCCGCCTGGTGCGCGTATGGGACGAAGTCATCCGGAAGCCACTCCAGAGGGATCGTCCAGCGGTCTTCAACATGCTGAAACGGAGTGCGCACCGACAGGTACGGACCCCGGAAGATCCCATCGCCAGCTTCGGTCAGAAACTCCGAGAGCGCGTCCCGCGTCTCGTCGTCGCTCAACGCAAACGTGGTGGCCAGATACTCGACCAGCGCCTGACGAACTTCAGAGACCACCAACGACGGAATCATCGAAACCCTTCAGCGTCGGCACGATGTTGGGCGACTCTTGCCGCGTGCCGTTCTAACGTAACGGTATCCACCTTCAATAGAGTCCTAGCTCACCACAATCTGTTCCGGCACTGGCCAAGCTACCCCACGCAAGCTTTCTCATACCTAAGATCTATAAACTGCCATGACCGTCCGTCCAGCCAACAAACAAAACCCAAAACAGTTGAGAGGAGACTCTCAGCTGCCCCATCCCCTAAACGCAATATTTGATCCTGAAAACTGACGTCCAGCTCTGCAAACGCTTCAACAAGCTCTCTTTGATTGCCCTGCTGCCTACGTGACAGTTTTCCCGCCCCATGAACAAGAGCATTGCGCACTTGGACCCAGGCCTTGAAAGCCTCGATGTTACCAAACTCGCTGACATCCACATCACACCACTCGCGCCAACCATCGTAGAGACCATCCCAGCTCGCACTAGCTCTGGCCTTTGCGTGAACCCAGCTGTCAGCGCCATTGACTGCAGGTGTCCCAGGGCGTTCTACCGACTCAAACAATCTAACCTTTGCGAAATCTTCCGCCACACCAAGCACCATCGGCACTAGGAATGCCTGGATGTTGTGCACCTCGGGTGGGCCCATAGCGCTAGTCGAGATCCTCAATCCGGCCGGATTCGATCCAACTCGTCCAAGCAGTGCAGAACCGATATGTAGTCGGTGGACCACTTCCTCAGCCTGAGAGGACAGCAGCCCACGACGTAGTCTCAGTGTCCGGGCTGATGGCATCCTACACTTGCCTCCCCAGCGAAAAATCAAAACACTGAAGCTCGTCGAAATTATACTTCAGAATCTGATCCAAAACGTAGCCCTCACCTCGGAGCGCACGCATTCTCCTGTCGTTATCTTTCTTCGCAAGAAAGGCTACGGACGCTGCTATCTCCGGCTGCGATGCAACATCGACTTTGTCAAACATCGCTGCCACATCTGCGATGTCGATGATTCGATGTTGCGCCGCAGCCACAGCCCCTAAGGATGCCACAGACGACGTTCCAGCGTTCAATGCCCTAAGGACGAAAGACCTAGTAGCCCCGCCGATGTTCTCAACACTGGCGACCGCCTTCAACAACCACATAGTCTGCCACGAGCCGTAACCACTATTAGAAGATCCCACAAGTCGCTCCACAGCCGCTGCGCCAATGGGGTTATTCTCTTTACCGGCAGCACTGACGAAGGATGAAATCGGCTCGGACAACTGCGGCTCACTGTGCCAGAGCTCCACCAAAATGTTGATATCAGCGTACTCCCCTGGCAAGACGGCGAGGACCGCCAAAGCCCTACGCACTAAATCTAGTTGGAGACGGGATGCGAGCCGATCATCTGCTCCAATGGCACGATGCTGAGACCAGTTAGCCAAAGCAGCGCGCGCCGCCTTGGCCATTGCGGGCCATTCCCCAGGATCAACGAAAATCATACCGTCAAGGGAACGGTAAATCGAGTCCCCGATCAATGGGCTAACATCCTTCCGACCTGCAAGCTTTGCCCACTCCTCATCAGGCCTAGCAATCCAGTTCTTATAAAACGCTGAACCGAAGATGAACGTTTTATTATCATTGAGCGAGAGCCCAAGCCGGGCAAGCTCGATAGTGATTTCTTCCAGTGCATCCAATGACTCACGGTAAGATGAGCAGACGAATCGAAAATCGTCATTGAACCGTACGACGTCATAACCCTTTCTAAGGAGACGCCTTTCTGCTACGCTCACGACGAGCTCAGATATAAAGTCGGACACTTCAGAAAACTGAGGGAGGCCGACCGATCCCCTCATCATTCCTTGCAAGGCTTCGTTAAGTACCAACGCCACTTCCAACTGACCTGTCAATCCAACTATCTGATCGACCACGTCAGCGTGTCGCACACCCTGATAAAAATTGTGCACGTCACAAGACACAACATACTTTCCACCGGTGGAGTTTGCGGGATACTCTCTGAATTGACTTAGAGCGATCCAAGACCGATCTAAGGCCGGTAGCCCGGGCCCTGAAATTAGGGTGGAAAGGGCTCGGAAGCCTAACCGAGCCAAGAAGTCAAGGCGGCTGAGAGGTCGGAAGTGGGTGTCGGACTTGTTGGCCATCACCACCTCCCTGCCTCGACCTCCCAACCCCTTTATCAGATGTTTGCGTAAGTGAGGTGCCGCCCCGTCCGGGTCCCACCTCAAAGCATGCTCCAATGTGGCTTGCGGAAACCCTTCAAGCGGTTGACGCAATTCATGACGCAAGACGTTGTCGAAGTCGCACAAATTCATCAGTTCTTTAGGGAACATCAAGTGACACCTCCTTTGAGGGTTGGTTGGCCAATTTGAATCGGCGCGACTTCAGGCACACATACCACCTCCTGCGTGGACAGCAGTGAGGCACCGCACCGCTTGAACCATCTGTTCTTCGCGAAAGGCCCGCCGGAATGGCGGGGCGTAGTGGCCTAGCCAGTCGACTGACGCGGGGTCGGCGTCGTACTGCTCGTAGAGCTTCCAGAGGTTGGTCCACTCCTTGGGGAGGTCGCCCGCCTTGGCCTGGTCTTGGAGTTGGCTCTGGCGGAATCCGGCGCTCTGGTGGTACCCACAGATCTTCCGACCCTCGGCGTCGAAAACCATCTTGTGTTCGTACTTCCGGAGCACGGCGAACTGAGTGCGATACATGGCGCAGAGCTGATCGGCGGACAATCCGAGCATGAGTGCCGCCAGCGCGTCGATCTCAACGAGCGCCTGCCAGCGGTCCTGGTCCCGTCGGAGTGGCATGTCCATGGTCCACTTCGGACCGATGTCTCCGAGTTCCACTCGAGTGAGCGATGAGTCCAACCACTCGTCTTGCTGCCAAGCGGGATCGAAGAGTTCCTCCCACAGCGCGGCGTAGTCGGCCGTCAGGCAGTTCAGCCGAAGGGTGCGGAGCAGCAGCGCCCGCGACCCGGCCGCCTCAGTTGGGAAGGGAAAGCGTTGGAGGTAGGTATCGAAGAGGTTGACGGTGCCAGAGATCTTGGCGAGGTAGTCAAGTGGAAGCGCCGAGCACAGCCCTGCCCACGCGACGACCTCGCTGTTGGTCAGGAAGACAGTCGATTGCACGCCGTTGATGTGGAGCGGTCCCGGAAGGGAAATGGCAGCGTGAAGAGAGCGTTCGAGACCTGGCTGAGTCATCAATCGGTGAATGACTCGCCACATCGAGGTGACTGGGACGCCATCCCACGAAGGCTGTTCACCCTCGTAAGTGGCCAGATCGCAGTCCCGTTGGTAGTTCGTTCGCGGAGTGACCCGTTCGGGCAACGCCTCCAGATCCCACTCGCTGTAGTCCTGATTGTGCTTACAGTTCTCGTTGGGCTGCTTGTTGAAGGGGTTCGCCACAGAGAAGTGCGGTCCTTGCAGGATGACCTCGTCCCAGGAACCCGGCACTGCGCTGTCCCAACGAATGATGCCGTCCGTCTTGGCACTCTTCTCGTGCCATCCAGTCGTCCAGCGGTAGTCGTGGTCAGCGAGCCGCTTTGGCTGGTTGGACAACACCGTCAGCGCTTCGAGGTCAGCATCGGTCACCGGCCGGAGCAGCCGCGCCTCCGCCGGTGGCGTGCCTGGCTCATCGAACAGTTGCGCCCAGCTCGTGAGCACCTGCACATCGATCGTGACGATCCGCGAGCTATGAGGTCGGAGGTCCCATCCTCCACCAGCGTGCTGAATGCCTGGAGATTCGCCGTTGCTGTCATGACCGAGAGACCGGTCAAGCGTGTCAGGGTGGAACAAGTACGAAGCTTGCGCGAACCGGATCGCTTCAGAGGCTCCGTAGACATGGATCCCGAACACGGTCTTGTGGTTGATGTCCTCAAACAAGAAGACCTCGTTGATGAACTGCCAATGCCGGCGGAGTCGCTCAAAGGTGGCGCGTCGAAGCTGGCCAGCGTTGGGATCGACAAAGTGGCTCTCTGGGTGGATGAGACCTGTGATTCCTTCGTCCGCAGAATTGCGCCAAGCAGTATCCATGAAGGTCATGTAGAGGTTGGTATGCACCCCGGCCAATTCGGCCCGTACGACTGGAGAGCCCAGAATCTCCCCGACCCCTTCGGAGGATGCCACCTCCAACAGATACCGAGCCTGTGCCCCTGTAGCGGCAAGGTTCTGCGACCTACGTCGACGCTGTTCGGCCGACGATGACCGGTCAGTGATTCCCCACCATGGATCGATTTCGGCCAGAACAAGATCCTCGTACCATCGCGGCCGCACCCAAGGCGGATTACCGACTTGGAGGTCGAAGCCTCCGCCCTGCTGAAAGACGGGAGCGAACTCCAGGTCCCAGTGCCAGGCACCCTCACGGCGGGCGGCGCCGACGGCCACATCCAGCCATGGGTGCTGCTGCTTCAGTTCGGCGACGGAGGTTTGGTTGCGCTTCTCGGACTCCTCGGCATCGAGCAGTTGGGCCAGGTCATCGAAGAGGTCGAGTTGGCCTTCTAGTCCGTGTCGCTCGTCGGGACGGATCAGCTCCTCGGCTATTTGGAGCCACTGCTCCCAATTCGGTGGGCTCTGGCCGGTGTCGAGGGGCCAGAACCACAATCCAACCCAGGCGTCCATCAGCGTCCGCAATCGGCCCAGCGGTGAGTCGGGATCGGTGAGGGCCTTCTCCGCTTGAGCACGACTGGTGCCGGGCTCGCGTTCGGCGATGGTGGCGCCGTAGACATCAATCGGTCGCCTCAGCCCCTGCTGGGTGAGGCGGATGCGCTCGGTTGCTTGGGCCCACATGGCCTCTACCCCGGCGGCCAGCGCTTCAAGTCGTTTGGCGTGCGCTGGTTGGGGAGCCTTCAAGATGGTGGCGCGCCAGGTTTTGAGGCGCTTGGCTTCGTCTTCCCGCAGCTCCTTGGCCTCCTTGCGGTCGGCCACCGCCGCCCAGCCGTGGCCGGGCAGCAGAAAGTGATGGATGTGGCTGTCGGCGAGCGGCTCGGACAGCTTGCGATCCACCGGGGGCTGCACGTGCCCCTTGCGGGTCTCGGCCCACGGGCGGTGCTTCAGCTGGTCGGCGTTCCAGGTGGCCCGGCGACATCCGATGAGGCTGTTGCCCTGGCGCAGTTGCAGGCCGAACCACGGGGCCTTCAACCCGGGGTGCATGGCGTTGAGCCACAGGCTGACCTCGGCCAGCTCGACCGCTGTGGCGTTGAGATCCACCCCGTAGCTCTGGTGCAGGGCGAAGTGCGCCTTCACCCGCTGGAGTTCGCGGAGGTAGGCGTCGGGATCGAGGGACTCCCCCAGCTCGGCCTGGCGGCGCTTCAGGTACTCGGCTGCCAGCTGGTTGATCGCCTCGTTGAGGAACGCCCCGGAGCCCAGGGCCGGCTCGCAGATGGTGAGGTCGAGCAGCTCGGTGGCCTCGGTGATCTGGGCGCTGCCGCCCTCGGGGGCGTAGTCGTCGGTGCCCAACAGCTCGGCCAGGGCGTGCTTGACCACACAGCGGGTGAGCACCTCGGGCGTGTAGTAGCTGGCGGAACGCTGCCGGTCGCGCCCCGACAGGCGGAACACGAAGCTGCCCTTGGCGTGACGCACCCGCACGGGACGGCCGGTGTTGGGGTCCTCGGTGGTGACGAACACGTTGTCGGGGTAGCCGTCGGCGTCGTCGACGGGCAGCATCCACGTGCCACCCTCGGGGTCGCCGCCCTTGGCCACCTCGAACAGGTCACCGGTGGCGAGGAACCCGCTATAGGCCATCAACCCCTCGTACACCGCACCCAGCTGGTTGATGCCCAGCTGGGCATAGGAGATGAACCCGGCCGAGTCGCTCTTGCGTTTGCCGGTGGACAGCATCAGCTTGCGCAGCACCTGCTGGAGGGCCTCGTTGCGCAGGGTGACACCGTCGAGCAGCTCGGTTGATTTGGTGTCGAAGAGCTGGGCGTCCAACCCGGGGAACTGCAGGTAAAGCTCCTCGGAACGGTCGGCAACGTTGGCGTCGTCGACGAACATCTGCTGCTCGGCGTGTTCTTGGTGGTAGCCCTCGTTGACCAGCTCGAACAGGGCGGTGAGCGACTGGTTGAGGTGGCTGCCCGCTCTGGCGTGTCCGGTGTCGAGATCGACCAGGCACAACTCGCGCAGCCGGTCGAGGCTGTAGCCCTCCTGGTAGGCCTCGTCGTTCACGGGCACGATGCCCAGCTCCGGACGGGACTCCGCATAGAGCAACACCAACAACCGGTACAGGTAACGCAGGCACTGGGTGGTGAGCACCTTGGCGTCCACCCGGTTGGGGCCCTCATACACCGCCTTGTTGCTGGTGAGACGCTGGACGATGACCTCGTTGGCCAGGATCTCGATGCTCTCCCGGATACCGGACCGCAGCTCCTTGGACACCCCCACGGCGTGCTTGTGTGACTTCTCGACCAGATCGTCAAGCGCACTCTGGGCGCCGTCGCCATCGGCGCCGCCGGGGAGGAGCGCGTCGGCGGAGAACAATGCGGCGATCGTCTCCAGCTCGCCCCTGGCCTTGGTGTCGTTGCGCTCGAGGGCGGCGTCGAGGTCGACCGCCAGATACCGGCCCTCAGCCCACTTCGCCCGCTCGGCCAGGAGCGCGATGCGGCCCCCGAGCACTAGGACGAACCGTGGCGGCTCGTCTATGGCGAACAGTTCGCCGACTGCGTCGGCTGCTGTGGTGATCTGCTTCTTGTCGCCACGGCGCTGGCCCGGTTCGAGGAGGAGCCCGGCGGACTGCTGTTCCGCCTCTTCGCCGGCCGCTTGGGTCGACTCGTCGTCGAACAGGTCGTCGGCCGAATCAGCCAGGCCGGCGTCGAGCGCGACCAGCCACAGGCCCGTGCCGGTTTCGGCCTTGGCCGCCACCAGCAGGGTGAGGGTGTCGGTGGTGTTGCGGACCAGATCGAGAGTCTCGCGCTGTGGAGTGAACCCGAGCGCCTTCAGCACGACGTCGTTGAGACTGCGGATCGCCTCCGACGCCCGGTCGCCTGTGGCTTCGCTTGCCGTTGCCCGCGCTGCGAAGAACCCGCTCCCTGAGCCGCGCAGAGTGCTACGAGCCGACGGCTCGCTCTTGCCCTCCGCCTCATCCCACGCTTTACGCAGATCACCCAGGTCGCCCCCAATGACAGCGTCCAGATAGTGATTCGAGAAGAACTCACCCCGGTTGGTGATCGACGAAAACGTCACCGACTCACGCCCACCTGTGCCAAGACACACGGCGCCGCAGCGCCGTTGACGGCTGGGCTCCACTGGACGACCGGGGCGCGAACAAACACCATCCCATTGTGGCCCATCCTGTTCAGCGTCGCCCCACCGCCGCGTTCCCCCTATTCATCAGGCTTCTGGTCGGACTTGCGCGCTTCGAACTCTTACCGAACACCCGGCCCAGTTCTGTTCAACTCTCCACGCCGGCCTCGACGGCTCCCAAAGCCCGCTCCACTGGAAAACGCGCTACGACTATTCGGTGTCCCGGAGAACTCCTCGCGCTACGGATGCGGTCACCACCCGTTGCCTTGATGGAAGGGAGGTCATCCCGTCACGCCCGCAAGTCCAACTTGTCAACTGGCGGTGCCGCCGCTAGCCGATGATCACAGGGCTCGTAGCCGATAGCGACTGCTCGTTCGTACTGTCGCGATCGCCGTCCCCCTCCCAGGACGGTGGGTTACTCATCAGCAGGCGGCTGGTAGTAAGGCACCGAGGCATCACGTTCAATACCTCCCCTAATTCCCCCGTATTCGAATCCGAGGCGCACTGCGATTCGCTCGACTACCTCAGCGTCCTGGCTGAGCGGCAAATGAGGCACCGCTTTTCTCACTACTGCTTCATGGCACAACGCTGCCATGACCCGAGTGCCCAGCCCTTGCCCCTGGAGGTCAGGCTTGGTCACGACCATACAAGGCCATCCAAATCGTCCATTTTCGTCCTCTGTGAACTCGACGTGCGCAAAACCCACGTCCTCGCCGCGAAACGTGATCAAGTAGTTGACTCGCGAATCCGAGTCATAAAGTAGAGACTTGACCACCGCTTCTTGGTCGTACGAGGCCTTTCCCAACCGCTGCACCTCTGGTGCGCTCGCCAAGTGACGCACTATGCCCTCGTCGGCCGCAGCCCGAATGCGCCGGATCACGGACTGCAAGGGCTGGGTAATCGCAAGGCCGCTGGGGACCCGGTCATCCCACGCAGACGAGGTCAAACTGACAATCCGGCCTTTGACTTCGCACTTCACAGCCGGATCTCGCCCAAATCCGACCCTTGCCCAGCTCAGTTCTGGGTCAACCCCATGTATCGCCAGCCGTTGAAGTTGGCCGAGCTTCGCTAGTTCTCGCCCGGCGCTGTCAACGCTTGCCACATCTCGAGCACGGTTCACCAGATAGTTGAGGGACATCTCTTCCGCAATGGTTGCTGCGTCATCAACCTCGTCCCGAGAGCCGTCAGGAATGGCAGCCTTGAAAGCGCCGCTGGTCGATCCCAGGTGGTATTCGACCTCATCGTCCCGAAACGCGTCCGTTACGCACCAGAGACCTCGCCATAAGACCCCCGAGTGGAATCGCCATCTGCTCAACGGCTCCTCGGCGAAGATCCCAGTCAGGCCCTCCAAGCTCACTCTGAGCGCAGGACGGCGAGTACGTGATTCACTCCCTGGCACTTCGTCGTTCATAGTTCCCCCGAGGCTCTGACCCAGCCACCCGAATTCCTGCTGGGTTACTTTTTGACGACTTTTTGATGCTCTTATGCTGCACTTGGTGCTACCCTACCGGTAGACGAACAGCACATCAAGCACCACGAGAGGACACCATGGACACTCAGAGTCAACTTCAGGCGGTCGGCACAAAGTTGAGGGAGCCGGGCGAGGTCCGTCGCATCACGGTCAAGCTGACCCCCGATGCGTACGACTCCGTGCGCGAGACAGCCGATGCCCTTGAGCTGTCGCTCACTTCATTAATCAGGCAGTCAATCGCTATGTTCCGATTCTTCGCCGTAGAGCACAAGAACTCTCAGGTGTTCATCAAGGAGGATGGGGAGACCCGGGAAGTTATACTTTTCAATGCGCGATGACTCCTCCGAGCGCGACGGTCTACTCCTAGGAGTTGAAGACGTCGAGACCGATGTCATCACCAGCGATGACATCGGCGGGTCGGCAGCAGCGCGAATAGTTGACCAGCGACCGGTCAGGCAATGGCGCCTGGCCATCGCTCTGCTCACAGTGATCGCGCTCGAAGCGATTCTCCTGATCGTGGCTGTGATGCTCAAGCGTCTAGTCGCCCAAGACGCAGTTGCCCTCGCGGGGATCCTAATTACCCCCTTGGTAACTCTTTTAGGCGCAGCCTTTGCCTTCTACTACCGAGACGAGGAGTTGCGCTGACTCAGGGCCTACTATTTCCATTCTCGGGCCGGCCCACCTGCACGACCGGTAGACGGACCAGCTGGTTGCCTCCTATGAGAATCGATTGGACTCGTCGAACGGTTTTCGAACAGATGGCGTTGGTGCTACAGCACTCTCTGAGTCCCCGACTTGTCGGCACACGAGCGGAAGAGGCCAGCTTGATCTACCGGTAGCTCGGTCCCACCATGACGGCGAGCACTCGAATGAGCGGGTCGCCCTGGGTGTGCATCGACTCGATAAGCCGAGTGGTGTCGGAGCGGACGCCATCGATGCCCCGAACCCGTTGGGCGCGGCGGTGCTCCACCAGGTCCATCGCCAACTGCTCGGAGCGAACCTCCCAGGCACGTAGGCGCTCCTGCGGGGCGGCGAGCGTCTCGGCAAGCTCGGCTTCGTAGAGGTCGCGGCGAACCTGGAGTTCGTTACGTACCTGCTCGATCACGTCGCCCAACTGATCCTGGAGCACCTCGACGTCGATGGGTGTGCCGGGGTTGGCCATGTCGGCGTCGACGTTCGCCCGTTCGAGCACCTCGAACAGGTCGGCGATCACCGGCGTGCCGAGGTGCTCGGTGACGGCCATCCACTCCACAAGCTGCGGGTGACCACGCCCGTTGGAGTACATGCCCTGCACGCAGAACACGGGCTCGTCCACATCTGCGACGATGATCGGCGCCTCGTTACGACCCACCGTGGCCAGCACCTTGTCGACCAGCCAGTCGCCAAACGGATGCAGCGGTGCGAGGAAGCCCACGTCGGGCCAGCCCGAATCGGTGGACTCCCGGGCCTTGACCAGCTGCGCGTTGGCCAGGGTTTCGTTGCCGGTGAGCTTCAGCCGCTCGGCCACCCGCTGCTCGGCCAGGTAGGAGCGGGGCAGGGCCCTCATCCGGGCGATCAAGTCCTTGGGCGGCACCAACGACAGGAACGTCTCGTCGCCCGGATCCCGACGGAGACCCATGGTGGTATCGGCATCGTCGAAGGCCTGACGGAGCGCTTCGTCGACGAACGCCGAGTCGCTCTCGAACAGGCTGGGCGGCCGGTGCACGGGCACCGCCTGGGTGCCGGTGGCGCCCGACAGCACCGCCATCAGGTCGAAGTCATTCTGTGGTTCGGCCGGGATGGCCAGGTCGGGATCGACGCCGGCCTGCAGGCTGGCCATCACCGCCTCCTCCTCCAGTGCCTCGGTGTGCACGCCCAGCAGCGACGACGACTCGCCAAACGCCCGATGGGCCTCGTCCTCACGCTGAAGCAGCTTGGTGAAGATGCGCACGTCGCCGTGGAGGTGGGGGTGATCGGGATTGAGTAGCAGTGCCCGCACGTCGGGGGCGCGGTGCTGTCCGTAGCGGTCGATGCGGCCGTTGCGCTGCTCGATGGTGATGAGCGACCAGGGCAGATCGAAATGGATCAGGTGGTGGCACTGGCGGTGCAGGTTGACGCCCTCGGAGGCCATGTCGCCGGTGAGCAGCATTTTCACGCCCGACTCGGCCAAGCCGAACTCGGAGATGACGTCCATCTGCTTCACATCGGCCATGCCGCCGTGCAGCACCCGGACGTCTTTGTCCTTCAGCTTGAGTGCCTTGGGCACGGTGGCGGCCAGCCAGTCGAGCGTGGCGATGCGCTCGGAGAACACGACCACCCGGGTGTTGCTGCGGGGGCCGACTCCGATCTCTCGCAACTGCTCGATCAGCGCCGTCAGCTTGGAGGCACTGTGGTCGTCGATGGCGGCGTTCAGCTCGCCCAGGCGTTCGAGCGCCGCATCCTCCGCCTTGGTGTTCTCGGCGCCGCTCGCTTGGTCGACGGTCTCCCGCTTGGCGAGGGTGTTGCGGCGGGCGGTGATCGTCTCGCCCAGCGCCCGGTGCGACGACAGCGCCGCCTTGAAGAGCGTCCACGGAAACAGGGAGCGGCCCTTGCCCGACGTTGGGGCCATGCCCGACGTCGGGTGGATCCAGGTGTCGGCCAGCTCGGTGAACATGGCGTTCTCGGCGTCCGAGGCCTCGATGAGCAGCGGCTTGGGTTCGAGGCGGTCGGCCCAGTCGGCCCGCACTTCGGCGGCCACCTCGTCGTGGGCCTTGTGGCGCCGGACGTAGAGGTGGTCGATGTCGGCCGACTCGATGCTGGTCGGGTCGGCGATGGCGGTGGGATCGAGCAGGCGGATCAGCTCGGCGAAGCTCTCGGGGTCGCCGTTGTGCGGGGTGGCGCTGGTGAGCAGCAGCGCCTCGGTGCGGGGGGCCAGCACGCGGGCCAGCTGGTTGTTGAGTGTGCCCCGGTTGACCAGGTTGTGGCACTCGTCGATGACCACCGCATCCCAGTGGATGCCCTCGAGGTGGTGGCGGTAGCGGCCGGCGTTCTTCAGGGTGTCGATCGAGATGATCGCCCGGCGGTAGTAGCTGAACGGGTTGCGGTTGGCGGGGATCTCCCGGCGCACCCTGGCGATGCCGTCGGAGTCGAGGCGCACGAGCGGGATGGCGAAGCGGGTCCACAGCTCGTGCTGGAACTGCTCGAGGATGTGGCGGGGCGTGACCACCAGGATCTTGTCGCCCCGGCCCCGGCGGATCAGCTCGGCGAGGATCAGGCCCACCTCCAGCGTCTTGCCCAGGCCGACCGCATCGGCGATCAGCAGGCGGGGACGCAACCCGGCGATGGCCTTATGGGCGGCCCGGCGCTGAAAGTCGAGGCGGTCGAGCAGGTGCCGGTCGGCCAGGGCCAGGCCGGTCTGGTTGGCCGGCACCGGCGTCTTGCGCAGCACCGCCTCCAGGTACAGGCGCGATGCCCGGAACTGCGGAGAGTCGTCCGCCGTCAGCTTCGTCTCCTCCGGGCGGAGGGGCGTGATGTTGTCCAGCTTGGTGAGGAACGTCGCCTCGGTGTCGCGCACCAGCGTGGAGGTGCCCACACAGCGCACCCGCATGCCGTCAGCCGGGGTCTGGGCGATGGCCCGCACCAGCCACTCCTCATCGCGAACCACCACCTGGGCGCCGGGGGCGATCAACGACAGCGACTTGTCGGGGGTGGCGACGGGCATCGGCGGGGTTCCTCCGTGGGCGGTCGCTCAACAATGCCAGGCACGGCGCCGCTTTGCTCACCCCGGGCGATCCGCTGTGTCCACCAGTGACCGCTCAGAGGGGCAACTCAATCACCGGGGAGCCCTACCCGTGGACACACGTGATGCCATTGCTCAACCTGGTTGTGACCAGAACCAGCGCTTGCCGCCCACACGCTCTCAAGGTACCCTGACATGCGTGAGCCAACCATTTTGCCCAGTGCTCGCCGCCATCGAGTCTCTGACGATGACATCCTCCATGCCTTCCGGTATCCCTGGCGGATCATCCACTTCGACGACATGTCCATGATCATCGGTCCCGATCGGGCCGGCCGGCTTCTCGAAATCGGCGTGGCCCACGAACAGGTGGGGGACGCCGACGTCATTTTCCACGCGATGAAAGCCCAAGCAAAGTTTCTGAAGGAGCGCCATGCCTAGAACGTTGCAGGAGATCATCAGTCACGCCGACGAACTCGCGGACCGATTCGAGAACATCGACCCGTCCGACGGTGTGGAACAACCGGTCGCCGAGTACCTCCTGCAGCGGGCAGTGCGCGACCTGGCGGCGAGCGAACGCCAAGTCGTGGATGCAGTCCGCCGAGCCCGCGAGGACGGGGTGAGCTGGCGACAGATCGGGAGCCTCATCGGAACTTCAGGTCAGGCGGCACACGAGCGTTACGGACCCGCCATTGACCAAGGTGCAGCTGGCTCGGTTGCCTGAGCTCCCCACCTGCTCGGGCCAGCCAAACAAACGGCTGAGTGCGGAGCTCGTCTTTCTGAGCCGAGGTTTGCCACGAGCGCTACCGTTCGCATCACATCGACGAGGGGCGGCTTGATGCCGGCAACAACGACCTACGACCAGAGCGTGCTCGATCAAGCCACGCTGGTCCCGGAGGTGTACGGCAAGGTCGACTTCTCGATCGTTCCCGAGCGCCTCGACCACGACGCCACCATCGACGACGAACGCTTCGCGGGCATTCGCAAGCCGGTGGCCCGCGTGTTCGACCGGCCCGAGCTGCTGGAACGCATGCGCAACTACACGATGACCGGCGACCGGGTGGCCGACGCCTACGCCGCGCTCATCCCAACGCTCGGGTTGGGCACGTTGATCGGCCAGGTCGAGCAGGCCTGCGCCGAGGGAGTGGACGCCGTCGAGGACGCACCGCAGGAACTGCGCGACCTGATCGCGTCGATGGAGGCCACGCCGGACTGGCTCGACCTCGACCTGGTTCGCAAGGGTGCGGCGGAGGAGCGGGTGCCGATGGCCACGGCCACACCGTTCGCCATCCGAGGTGCGTTCCTCGCCACCTTCCTCAACAAGTACGCGGCCTTGCCCATGACGATGACCGGCGCCCTCTCGAACGAGGCGGCGGTCAAGCGGGTGTTCGAGACAGCCAGCTTCTTCACGGCCACGACGATGCCGGGTGCGCTCGATCGCCACGGCAAGGGGTTTCAGGCGGCGGCCAAGGTGCGGCTGATGCACTCGATGGTGCGCTTCCACCTGCTCCGCTCAGACCGCTGGGACGTTGCCACCTACGGCATCCCGATCCCTCAGGTCGACCAGATGCCGGCCGGGCTCATCGGCGTGTTCATGCTGTCGATGAAGGTGCTCGGAACGGGGCGCACCACCTTCACCGACGAGGAGCGGGCCACCGTGGAAGTGTCCCGCTACCGGTGCTTCCTGCTCGGGCTGCCGGCGGACCTACTTGGCGAGACGCCCCAGGAGATCGTCGACCTGCTGACCGCCCGCCACGTCTCGCTGCGGGAGGGCTACGACGACGAGACCTGCGGCAGCCTGGTGCGCGGCACGATGGCCGTCGACCTTTTCGACACGTCGACCATCGGCGGCAAGGTGCACGCCTGGCTCGAGGACGGCTTCTCCCGGTTCATACTCATCCGTCAGTTCATGGGCGGCGACACGGACCGCTCCGACGAGATGGGCATTGAGTTCGGGCTCGACAAGCAGATCGCGGCCGGTTTGGCGGCCCTGGTGGTGGGGAGCTCGATCGCCGGCTACCGCCTCGGCCTGCGCCTGCCGCTGGTGTCCGGCCACGTGGACGCCCACCTGAACAGCCGCCTGGCCAAGTTGCTCGACAGCTACGGCCACGCCGATTTCGTCACCGACGCCGCCGAGTGGGCATAGGCCTCCCCCTCCGACCGCTGCGCGAGTCCGTGCCGTCCAACACCCAACTCGCTCCCCTACCTGTCAACTATTGCGGCTGGATTCCACACTGCCGGTGAGGATCGCACAGCCGATAGCCGTGGTCAGACCTGGGTCGGACACGCACGGTATGCCGAAGTGGCCGTGAGCCCTAGGGTCCGGGGAACTCAGCGAACTCAGTAGGGCCAGCGGGGAAACAGGGTGCACTTGAACGGGAAGGTTGGGGGAAGTCCCGGGACGAGTTGCTCACCAGCGACACCCCACTGGCAGCCGACGTCCCAGACGAACTTCCCAATCTGCCAGGACCCCAATGCCGCTGGGCCATCGGCGATGGCGGTGTTCATGATGCTCTCGCCCCAATTGAGGAAAGCGCCCCCGATTGACTGCAGGAGCAGGCCGAACAGACTCGAGACCGGGTCGGCCTGGACGAGCGACGCCGGTGCTGATTGGGCAACGGCGACCTGATTGACGACCGTCGAGACGCCAGAACCTACCGTCACCATGTCGGCACCGGCCGAGGGGATGCCGAGCGTCAGAGCCAGCAAACCAACCACCATCATGACGGCGATATTTCGAACAACGCGTAGGTGAACCATGTCTGTCACCGCCCTGGCCGGCGAGATCGCCCGCCTCACAGTAAGCGTACGCCTGCCCTCTCAATTGTCCAGGGGTGCTCGCCACGCCCTTCCTCCGGTTCCACGGGCTTCCATTGACCAAGACGCCGAGCCTTCGGTTGCCTGACGCCATCTCGGCGGACCATCGGTTGGTAGCAGCGCCGCCCAGCGTGCTCCCGGCGGCGCTACTCGCTCTTCTGGGGATCCGCAACTGAGCCGCCTACCCGCCGCTGCGACAGAATGAGGAGATGGAGAATCTTGACGGTCGAGTAGCCGTGGTCACTGGAGCAGGCAGCGGGATAGGCCGGGCCATCAGCCTGGCCCTGGCCGAGCGGGGTTGTGCGATGGCCCTGGTGGACATCAACCAGAACGGACTGGACGAGACCGCCGCGCTCGTCAAGACCCACGCCACGACACATATCGCCGATGTCTCCGACCCGACCCGCATGTCCGAGCTGCCCGACGAAGTGGTGGCCGCCCACGGCTCCTGCAACATCCTGGTGAACAACGCCGGGGTGACGGCGGCGGGCCGCTTCGAGGCCGACGACCTGGACCTCGTCCGCTGGATCACCGACATCAACGTGTGGGGCGTGGTGCACGGCTGCCACTACTTCCTGCCGACACTGCGCAAGGCCGACGAAGCCCACATCGTCAACATGTCGTCGATGGTGGCCTTCGTTGGGCTACCCCAGAATGCCGCCTACGCCCTCTCGAAGGGAGCGGTGCGCTCGTTCACCGAGGCACTTCGGGGAGAACTGGCAGCATCGACGGTTGGGGTGACGGCGGTGTTCCCCGGCTCGATCCGCACCAACATCATGTCTGCCGCCCGAGGCGCCGAGAGCGAGCGCCTCTCCACCATGGCCTCGTCACGCTTGGCCCCGCTGATCCTGCGTCCACCGAGCACCGTGGCCAAGGGAGTGGTGCGGGGCATCGAGCACAACCGGGCCCGCGTGGTGGTCGGCCTCGACGCCCGACTGCTGGACATCACCGCACGCCTCGTGCCCGGCCGCACCGGCCTGATGGGGCGCGTCCTCGACAAACTGACCTGACCGGCGCCTCACCATCTAACCCGTGAAGGATGGAGCCAGGGGGACCGGGGTTGCGGCGGCGTTGAGCGAGGACGGCACGTCATCGCGGGACGATGGCGCAACATCGTCGGACGCTGAGGGCGGAATGTCTGACGGCGGGGGCGGCACCGTTGTCGTTGTCACCTGAGGAGGTGCGTCGGCAGCGAACGACAGCGGAACGATGGCGATGCGGTCGGGATCGAAGCTAAAACCCCACGAGACGATCATGACGCAGTCGCCGGCAGCGCCGGTGCAGTCGGCTTCGCTGCCATCAGGATCCCGCACCACCTCATGCACCATCACGTCGAGCGAGATGCTGTCCTGATCGTCGGGGACCTGTCGGAGGTCGTCCGCGAATGCGCACGTCTGCCCCGGTGGCTCCGACTTCGCACACTGGAAGATGAACGCCTGCTCGCGGTTGCTCAGGTTCTTGCCCTCCACACGAACGACCTGTCCGTCACGCAGGTTGGTGGACGGCTCGACCGTGGCGCTCACCGGGGGCCGAAGCGGTGCCGTCGGGTCAAACGAGATGGGCGCCTTGGTCGACTCGCCCGCGTCAGCCAAAAACCCGACTCCGATAAAGCAAGCTTCCGGACCGGCGCGACAGTCGATCTCGTCCCCACCCTGGCCGCTGGCGAGAACGCCCCAACCAAAGGTGAAGGCATCGACCTGGATGGTGTAGGTGAACCCCCCGACGTTGTCGGTTGCGAGGTCGAAGGCCACCGACCCGGAACAACCAGACTCGTCAACAGCACCGGCACGACACTGGAAGATCTCCAGTTCCGTGCCAGGGGGAAGACCCGTGCCCGTGACGGTCACCACCTGCCCATCGACCAGCCCGGTCGCCGGCGTGACGGTGATGGTGCCTCCAGGGCCGGCGGCACCAGCCTCGGCGGGTGCCAACAACATGGCCAGCATGACCAGCGGCAGTAGCGATCGGAATCTCGGTCTCATAGGTCGTCCCCCGAAAGAATTTTCAAAGCCCGTCTATAGTTCATTCTAAGCTCGGAAGGCCCGACCCGCTAGAGGCTCTGGTCTCGCCCAGAGGCGCGGCACATCGACGCCCGCCGTAATCTGCTCGATCTTGGAGGAGGCGACCGACTCGGCGCGGAGGAGGATGCCACGCAAGGGCGCCAGCGCTACGCCGTGGGTGGAATCGAGTTTGGTGATGGCCTGCATCGCCTGCTCCAACGCCGCCGACAACTCGGCATCGACGGCGAGGTCGACCCCGTGAAAGTGAGGAGGGAGAGAAACCGTGACCTCGCTGAACTCCCGATCGGCCCGGCTTCCATCGCGACCCTGTTGCACCCACGGAAACGTCTCGGCACCATGGGGGGCGAGCGTTGTGGTTCCGTTCACGATGACCTCCCCCTTCACTCGACCTATTCCCACTTAGGAGTGTAAGGGGGAATAAGGGGCTGCCTATTCCCGGTTATCAGGACACTCTCGAACTGATGAGGTATGACAAGCATGAGTACCTACCCGAGCGCACCCTCCGGCCGTGTCCATTCCGCCTCCGATGGACAGCGGCTGATCATCGAACGGAGCTTTCCAGCGCCGATCGGCGATGTTTGGGCCAGCCTCACCGAACCTGACCGCGTCGCCCATTGGTACGGCAGCATTGAGGGCGAGTTGCATCCGGGCAGCACCATCATGGTGACGATGAGCGCCGAGGACGGCGCTCCGGCCGAACCGATGCAGATCATCGAATGCGAGCCGCCCACGCGATTCCTGGTCGAGACCGCCGGCATGGGCGAGCCGTGGCGACTTGAGCTTGAACTCGCCGAATCCGACGGCATCACCACGATGACCTTTACCCACCGACTCCCCGACGACCTCAGCGCCGTGGACCTCGGGCCCGGTTGGGAGTTCTACGCCGATCGCCACCACGCAGCGTTCCACGGCAACGCCATGCCCGACTGGGACGCCGACCGCTACCAGGAACTCCTCGGCAACCACTACGCCTGAGCTCGGCCCGCCGCGGCCGAGCCGAGCTACTCGGCGGCCTCGGCGAGCGCCTCGGCCAGGGCCGGGTGCACCAGCAGGCTGTCGGCCAGGTCCGACACCCGCAGCCCGGCGGTGACCGCGACGGCCAGCACCGAGATCAGCTCGGCGGCGTGGCGGCCGACGATCGATCCACCCAGCACGACACCGGTCGCCGGATCCGAAATGATCTTGACGAAGCCCCGGGCATCGTTGTTGATCAGCGCCTTGGAGGTGGTGGCGAAGGGGACCTTGGTCACCCGCACCTTGCGCCCCTCGGCGAAAGCATCGGCCTCAGCCAGGCCCACGTCGGCGATCTCGGGTTCGGTGAAGATCGCCGAAGCGGCCTTGTCGTAATCGAGATGACGGTGCTCAACGATGTGCAGGCCCATCACGTGCTCGGCGATCTTCTTGCCCTGCATCGAGGCCACCGAGGCCAGCGGAAGCTTCCCCGACACGTCGCCGGCCAGATAGATGTTGGGGATGTTGGTACGGAGGTGGTGGTCGAGCTCCTTGGGCCACAGGCCGTCCATGGCCACCCCGGCCTCGACCAGGCCGACGTTCTCGGTGTTGGGGATCGACCCGATCGCCAGCAACGTGTGCGAGCCCGTCGCCGACCGCCCGTCGTCGCAGCGCACGGTGACCGACCCGTCGTCGCCTCGATCGATACCAACGGCCCGGGCGCCCTTCATGAGGTGAACGCCCCGGCCGAGGAAGTCCGTCTCCAACGCCGCCGCCACCTCGGGATCCTTCTGCGGCAGCACCTGCTGGCGGCTGACGATCAGGGTCACTTCGGAACCGAACGAGCTGAACATGTGGACGAACTCCACGCCGGTGACGCCCGAGCCGATCACAATCAGGTGCTCGGGCAGTTCCGGCGGCGGGTAAGCGTGGCGTGTGGTCAGCACCCGCACGCCGTCGGGCTCGGCCCAGTCCGGGATGCGCGGGCGGCTGCCGGTGGACACCAGAATGGCGTCGGCCTCGATCGTCTCCTCCGAACCGTCGGCCAGCGTGGCCACCACCGTGTGCGGGTCGACGAGGCGGCCGGTGCCCTCGATCACGTTGACATGCTGACTCTCGAGCAGCGTCCAGTTGGTTCTCACCAGCGAGCTGGTGATCGACTCAATGCGGTCGCGCACCGAATCAAGATGCACCACCGAGTCACCCACGCCAACGCCCATCGAGCCGGCCTCGGTCACCTGATTGAACGTGGCGCCGGTGGCGATCATCGCCTTGGATGGGATGCAGTCCCACAGCTGAGCGGCGCCGCCCAGCACGTCGCGCTCGATCACGGTCACCTCAGCTCCGAGGCGGGCCGAATAGGTCGCCGCGGCCACGCCGGCCGGGCCACCACCGATGATCACAAAACGCAAGGGCATGCCCGCAGGCTACCCATCGCGCCCGTTCGGGGCCGCCGAGCGCCTTCGGCCGAGAATCAGCCCTGAAGCGCAGCCAAAAGCTCGCGGAGCGGCTCGGTGTAGTGGCGGCTCTCGACGAAACCGTGATGGCGCCAGGCGAAGTTGTCGAGCACCGAGTTGGCCGGGCGGGGCGCCGGGCGGGGCGGGTCGAGATCGGTGGTCATGATCGGGCTGATGCGCTCCGGGTCGAACCCGGCCAGGTCGAACACGGTGCGGGCGAACTGGTACCAGCTGACCGCACCCTGGTTGGTGCAGTGGAACGTGCCCGGCACTCGCTCGCGGCCCAGCTTGATCGCCATGCCGGCCAGGTCGGACGTGAAGGTGGGGTGGCCAAGCTGATCGTCGACGAAGCTCAGCGGCTTGGTCCCCTCCCCCAGCGACAGCAGCGTCTTCACCATGTTGTGGCCGTGCTCGCCGCACACCCACGACGTGCGCACCACGCTCCAGTTGGCGTCGATCTCCAGCTCGCCACCCAGCTTGGAGCGGCCGTAAACCGACTGGGGGTTGGGTCGATCCCACTCGAGGTAGGGGCCGGCCTTGGTGCCGTCGAAGACGTAGTCGGTCGAGATGTAGACGACGTGGGCGCCCACCCGACGGGCCCCGTCGGCAAGAAACCGGGTGGCCAAGGCGTTGGCCCGCCATGCCGTCTCGGGCTCGGCCTCGCACCGGTCGACAGCTGTGAACGCCGCACAGTGGAGGATCACATCGGGCGAGAACTGGGTGACCATCCCGAGCGAGGTGTCCCGGTCGGTCAGGTCGAACTCGGGCAGATCGACCGCCAACACCTCGTCGCGGTCGGACAGCCGCAGAGCGATATCGGTTCCAAGCTGTCCACGGGCACCGGTAAGCAGAATGCGCATCTGGCCATCCTTGCACGATGGCTGGAGTGGCTGCTCCTACAGCTCGGTGCAGGCAAAGGCACCCAGACCGGCCGCAGCCGTGGCCACCAGCCCAGCCATCACCGCTGCCTGCGTGGGCAGACTCTTCGTGACGCCGGCGGCGACCGCAGCCAACGCATCAACGCTGTCGACCGCCACCCCGCACCGCAGCGTAAAGTCGATCACGTCGTCGGAAGCGCCGAGCGCAAACGGCGCCACCATGAACAACTCCCGCACGCCGAACAGGCGAGCGAGATAGGGGGCGGCCGGGTTCTCCTCGGCATCGATGCCCATCAGCTTGCCGGTCGCGCTCGGTGCGAACAGTGCGCCGACGCCGACGCAGCCGCGAATACCGACGAGCGCGGTGCGGGCATGGCGCGGGGTGATCGTCAAGTTCATCAGGTCAGTGTGACACGACCGTCCAGACCCGCAGCGCCTCGTGATCGGGAGGCTTGGGCGCTCGGCCCGTCCCCTACGCTCCGTCCCATGGAGCTTGAAGCCCTCGACCTTGCGACCACCGATTCCGCCGCCGAACCGGACGGGCGGTTGACCGCACTCGCCACTCTGGAACGAGCGCTGACGACGCCCGAGTTGGCCGACCGGATGGAGCTGGCTCTCTGGTCCCCGGCCCCCGATACCTACCGGGCCGCAGCGGTCGATGGTTCGGTGTTGTTCCGCCGCGTCGAGGACGGCGGACGGTGGCGCTTCGACGAGCTGGAAGTCACCGGTCGCAACCCGCTGGCCGATCAGGCGACCGACCGCTTTCTCGGCCTCGACGCCGAGCGGCAACACCGCTTCCCCGACCGGGTCGACAACTCCTATCCCTACGCCTACGACGGGATCGCCCAGTTCTTCGATGGCGCCCACGCACCCGACCTTCTGGCCACCCACACCGGCGCCCACTCGATCCACGACAACGTCGGCCAACACGGCTCGCTCGGCGCCGTCCAGGGACGGGCACCGCTGATCCTGTCGGGTTGCGGCGTGCGACCGCTGGGCACACTCGACCGGGCGACCCGCATGGTGAACATCGCCCCGACCCTCGCCGCGCTGTTGGGGGTGGAGCCCCATCCCGCCGGCGTCGGCCCGACCGGCCGGCGACGGGTCGATGCCCTGCTGGCCCGCCAGGACGGCGACTCCGAAGTCGACGTGCTCAGCGGCGAGACCCCCGATCACCTGGTCGTCTTCCTGCTCGACGGCTGCAACGCCAACCTGCTCGCCGACGCGGTCGCCTCGGGCGAGGCCCCCAACATCGCCGCTCTGGCCGCCGGTGGCACCACGTTTGGCCACGGCGTGTTCGCCTCGTTGCCGACCGCCACCCTCGCCAACCACACCACAGCCCTCACCGGCGCCCACCCGGGCCACTCCGGCGTGATCAACCACGCCTGGTACGACCGTGAGAGGGACACCGAGGTGAACCTGTTGTCCTTCGAGCAGATGTTTCACTCGTCGAGCCACGTCGATCCGTCGATCGAGACGCTCTTCTCGGCGGTCGCCCGCAGCCGGCCAGGGGCCTACACCAGCGCCAGCTTCGAGTTCTGCGACACCGGGGCGAGCTTCTCAACCTTTGCCCTGGTGCGCGACGGCGTGACCTCCGGCCTGCCCGAACTCGACGACGTCACCCACCTCACCGACGACCCCGGCCTGCGCAGCGACCAGTACGACTTCATGTCGACGGTCGACCATCTGAGCGTCACCCACACGATCAACGCCTGGCGTCAGGTCGACGGCAACCCGCTGCCCACGCTCAGCTGGTGCAGCCTGTCGCTCACCGACGAAGCGGCCCACGAGGTTGGCCCCCATCACCCGGCCGCCCGGGCGGCAGTGCGTGACTCCGACGCCAGGGTGGGCGACGTGATCGCCGCCATCGACGCCGCAGGCGTCCGGGAGCGCACGGCAGTGGTGGTGCTCGCTGACCACGGCATGGAGCAGAGCGATCCGGCGGTGTCCAGCGGCTGGGCATCCGAGTTGGAGGCGACCGGCGTGCCCCACCGGGATGTCGGCGGCGGCCTCATCTACCTCACCTGAGCCTGAGTTCGCGCCTGCCCCCTACTCACGGCTGACCCCACGCACCGCCCAGCCACCGCAAGAACGCCAACTCGGGAGCCCAGACGTCGCCCAGGCGGTCGTTTCCACTCCCCGGTTGGGAGCGATCGGCGAACTCGGGAGCCCGGCCGTCGCTCAGGCGGTCGTTTCCACTCCCCGGTTCGGTGAGATCTGGGACCGGCGGCCGGGTCGAGCGCCGCTGGCCTACCAGCGGGAGCGGGACTCCTCGGCGAAACCCTGCAGGTCGTCGAAGTCGACGCGTTGGCCGTCATCGTCGGCCACCCAGCCGGACCAGTCCCCGAACACCTGGTGGGTCTCGGTGCTCAGAACCCCCACGTTGGTGCGGGAGTGTTTGTCGTAGCGGGGCGTCAGCTCCAGCTCGAGGTGGCCGCTCGGATCTGTGATCCTCCACGGCCGCATCGGGTTGTCCCACGAGTACTCCCAGCCGAGCTCGGCGCCGATCTTGGTGAGTCGGCCGTCGATGATCACGCCGTTCTCGGTCAGCCCGGTGCCCTCGGTCCACTTGGCGCCGATCTGAAGGCCGACCACCGGCCCGTCCCCACTCGCCCGCCCGGCGCCGCCACCCCAGTTCCAACGGGTGGAGTAGGGCCAGCGGCCTCTTCCGACGTCGAGCACCCCCCAGGCACCCCGGGGCCCATCCTCCAGAACCCGCGTCACGCCCCCCACGGTGAGGCGTCCGGTGGCGGGCCGGGCCTGATGCTTCGAGGTGTATTGGAAGCGCTTCTCACTCCAGGGAATCACCACGTTGAGCGACTCGTGCCCCTCGGGCAATGCGATGTGCGCTTCCAGCTCGGCCGGCAACCCGTCGGCCTCGGTCCAGCGAGCGGAGATGGTGGTCGTTCCGTTGTGTGCGTCGTCGATCGTCAGGTCGAGGTCCTTATGGCGCAGCCTGAGGGGCGTCGTGCCGGGGTGTTCGGGCATCTCCAAACCGCGCCCCAGAGGCGACACGACGTTGACGCCTCCGTGCTCTCCGGTGACCAGGTCGGCCCACCAGACATCGGCCAGGCCCAGGTAGTCGATGTCGGCATAGGTAGCCGAAACAACCAGGTCGCCGGCCAGAACCGCCCAATAGTCCCAGCGCTTGTTCCGACCCCAGTTGCCTCGAAGGTTGGCTCGGTGCAGCGGCGTGGAGGACCACCCGACGGCGTCAGGGTTCAGGTGGGTGCCGCCGGGGTTCAGCCGGGAGCCGGCTGGCCTCGTCAGATCGACCGGATCGGTCAGCCGCCGCTCGTGCGTTGGGGTCGTCGACATAGCCCGAGACGGTAGCTTGACCGGTCCCGCGCCGGTCGCTCCCGCCCGTCTGATCCCGCAACACGATCTCGTTTGGCTGCCGCTCACACCTACAGATCTGTCACGGTTGGCCCATGACCATCGACGGCTCCAGCCGGGCGTCCGAACTGGCCCGGGCAACCGCACATCACATCCAAAGCAACGGCTACCTCGTGCTCGAGAAGGGCGTCAGCGCCGAACGGGTCGCCGACCTGCTTCACATGTCGCGCAGCGCCGTCCACTCGTCGCTGATCAGGCTTGGGAAGGGCGGCAACGACAAGGGGCTGCTGCGAAACCTGGCGGAGCACTGGCTCGACCCCGAACGCACCGGCGCCACCCGTGAGCTGGCAGCAGCGATGAAGGCGAGCGTTCTCGAAACCCCGGAGGTCGATCCCGTCCGCACGATCAAGGCGATGTGCGAGCTGTACTTCGCCGACGTCGCCACCCAACCGATCGCCGAGGTGCAGTTGGCGCTGTGGGTGGGCCGCAACGACCCTGAGGTCGCCGACCAGCTGCGGTCGATCTATCGGCACCTCGACGACATCGTCGCCGACCTGTTTGACTCCCTCCTGTCCCACTGGGGGCGCAAGATGCGACCGGGCTTCTCAACCGGCACGCTGGCAGCTTGCATGGGCGCCCTCGTCGAGGGGCTGGTCGTGCGGCGCGCCGTCGACCCGGAAGCGGTCACCGACGACCTGTTCGGCGTTGTCCTGCTTGGCCTGTTTCCAACGTTGACCCAGGACGCCGACGAGGCACCGGTGCCGTTTCAGTCGGCGGTGTCGAGGTACACCCGGCCCACCCAGAGCTTCGAGGGGTCGACCATCTTCGAGGTTCGCGCCCGGGCACTCGCCGAGCTGACCCAGGAAATCCAGCGGGGAGGTGCCTGTCGCACGATCTCGGTGGCCACCCTCGCCGAACGGATGCGAATGGACGAGCCGCATCTGGAATTGATCATCGGCTCGATCGAGAAGCTGGTGGCCGAGGAACTGGCCTCGGCGGCGCAAGCCCTGATGGTCTTGAGCGACGGGGAGGCCTCCGGTGTCAGCGCGCTGACCACGATCACCGCCGGCCGGAGCGAGCTGGTTCGGTTCTTTCTGCTGTGTGTCAACGATCCGCATCCCGCTCCGGTGGTCATCGACACGCTCCAGGCGCTCGGGGGGATGCTGCAGCCCGAAGCGATGCCGGACGATTGCGATGACCGCAACCTTCCGGGATACCTGGCAGAGACGGCACTTCGCCTAGCCTGCCGCGGATTCTCGGTGGAACGGATCCAGCCGGTCATCGACGCACTCGCCGCCTGCTGACTTCGCGGCAAATTGCCGCGTCGTAGCGATGGATTGCCTCTCGGTGCCTGACAGATGATCTCCCGAACCAATCACCCAGGGGGGTACCCGACATGTCAACCACCGTTCGTCCCAGATCCCGGAGAGCCGTGCGCTCCCTGTTCGCCATCGCCGTCATGGCGCTGTTGCCGGTGTTCGCCGTCGTCGGCACCGCCGGTGCTCACACGGGGACCAACGCCGCGACGCCGGGCAACGACAGCTCGCACCCATGGAAGTCCAACGGGTGTGGCCCCTCCGGCGCCGGCCTGGTCATCCCCGACAGCATGCCGGGCATCTTCAACTTCAACCATCCATGCGATCATCACGACGGCTGCTACGGCGGGTCATCACGTACCGGCGCATCCCCATACTGGGTGAGCCGGCAGACGTGCGACTCGTTGTTCAAGGCCGACATGATCGCCTCGTGCAAGTGGCAGCACGGCAGCGACCTCACCAAGACCTGGAGCGCCAGGCGGTGTGCCGGGTTCACCGACACCTACTACAACGCAGTCCGAAAGAGCGGAAAGGGCAGCTACAAGGGCCCAGCCAATCTGAACTACTGAGCATCGCCGTCATGTGATCGATGGGCAGTGTGGGGCGTCGAGGCCAACCTCGGCGCCCCACAGCCGCGCAGAGCGGGGTCCCAAAGATTTACATGTACTTGCGAGCCTGCGTCGACGGCGGGCGTGGGTCACGCTCGACACCGGGCAACTTCCTCTGGCTCTCACGACCCAACGGGCGCACGATGGACACACACCGTCGTGGCCGTCAGGCCGATCACCCACCACCCCACACGTGATGATCGGCCCTCTACAGAGCTGAGTTCCTGGGTCATGCGCCATGACGAGCCTGTCGTGGTTGGCCAGCGGTGCCACCGGAGGAGCATGCAACATGGCAAACGAGGTACAACGGGCGCTCTGGAACGACGTCGTCGGCGACGCCTGGGTCCGTCACGTCGAGTATTTCGATGCGACGCTGGCCTCATTTGGGGACGCAGTCATCCGGCGGCTCGACCCGGCTCCCGGCGACCGGGTGCTCGACATTGGGTGTGGCGTGGGCACGACCACCTTCGACCTTGCGGCGTTGGTGCCGCCCGGCGAGGTGGTCGGCGTCGACCTGTCGGCGCGCATGCTCGGCGAGGCCCGCCGCAGGGCCGCTGCCAGCGAGCTCACCAACCTTCGCTTCGTTGAGGCCGACGTCCAAACCGCCGACCTCGGCGAGGACAGCTTCGATCTCGCCTTCTCGCGCTGCGGCGTCATGTTCTATCCCGACCCGGTGGCCGCCTTCTCGAACATTGCCCGGGCATTGATCCCCGGCGGACACCTGGGTTTCGTGTGTTTCGCCTCCCCGATGGCCAACCCCTTCATCGTGGCTCCCGTGATGGCGGCAGCCGCAGTTCTCGAGCTTCCGCCCCCGCCCGGGCCCGGCGAACCCAGCCCGTTCTCGCTCGCCGAGCCCGACCAGACGACCGCGCTACTCGAGTCGGCTGGGTTGACCGACGTGGAGATCGAACCCGGGCCGGACGAGGCGGTCCTGTACGGAGCGACCGACATCGGGCCGCTCGCCGAGCGGGTGCTCGAACAGAACCCCGGCACTGCCGGCCGGCTGGCGGCGGTCGACCCATCGGTGAGGGCGGCGGCCATTCGCGCCGCCGCTGAAGTGCTCGCTGAGCACCGGGAGGACGACGTGGTCCGGATGGGGGCAGGCACCTGGATCGTTACCGCCCGGCGCAACTAACCTGAACTGTCATCACCTGCCGTAGCTCCCTCGCGTGGACCTGACCCAGCTGGCACGTTCGGTCGTCGACGGCCTGCGCCTGGTGGGCGTACCCGTATGCCTGGCGGCGGTGCTCGTTCTCGCGGCCATGGCACTCACCCCGCGCTCCCGCCGGCGCCTACTGCTGGCCGGACGCGGCTTCCAGACGCGTCCGGGCCCGTCGTGGCGGTTGTGGACCGCCGGCATCCTGCTTCCGATGCTGGGCATTACCGCGTTGTCGGCAGCCTTCGCCATCGAATCGGAGATCCGCGATGGGCAGACCCGCCTGGCCGAGGGCGTCGAGGCGTTGGTGCCGCCCGGTGCCGGGTCGCCCTACTGGGTACTGGCACCCGGCACCGACCACTTCATGGACACCAGCCGGGTTTCGCTCGGCCGCTTCGCCGGTGCTGCGCCCGGCGACGCCCGAAGCACAGCGGTGCTCGCCGTGCCGTTTCGCCTCGACCTGGCGGTGGTCACCCGCCAGTCCGGCGAGCGGATTACCGGGCTGGTGCTGGGGCCGGGTGCGGCCGGCGACGGCTTGTCGCCCCCCGTGGCCGGGCCCAGTGTGTGCGAACGACGGGAAGCCCGGTGCTTGCTGAAGCCGGGTGAGGTGGTTGTCGACCGGGAGGACGGTTACGCCCTCGGCGAGGTCACCACTATCCGGGGCGAGCGCTACCGGGTGGTCGGGTTCTTCGACCGTCCGATGAGCCTGCTGAACCGCACGGTGGTGTACGCCAACACGACCGCAGCCGGGTACCCCCAGGACCCGTTCGGATATGTGGCCTTCGCCTCCGATCGCGCCACGGTCGAGGCGGCCGCCGGCCCCGACGTGCAAGTGCTCAGCGCAGCCGAAGTTCGCGACTACAACGCCCAGTTCTGGTCGGGCAATGCCACGCCCATTCTCATGCTGCTGATCCTGCTGATCGCCGCGTTTGGCGGTGCCGCCATCTTTGCCGCCCAACGGGCCGAGCACCTCGCGGTGCGGCCCGTGTTCCGCACGGTTCGGGCGATCGGCCTCACCCGGACGGAGGCCGGCCAGATCGACCTGGCGCACGGTCTGCTGCGGGCGGCGATCCCGGTCATCCCGGCGCTCATTCTGGCTCGCCTGGCCATCGCCGCCCTCAACTGGGCCGTGCTTGGCTTTCACGCCCGGGTCGAACTGCTCACGCTGACCGCCGCCTTCGGCGTCGTGGCCGCCGCATCGACCGTCGCCGGGCTGATCAGCTGGTCGACCGAACGCACCCAGCCGCTGGTCACCCGGTAGCGCGCCCGACCCATCGGTATGGTGCTTGCTATGAGTGACACACGCGTGATCGGGGTCGATGTCGGCGGCAGCGGTGTGAAGGCCGCACTGGTCGACGTGAAGCGGGGCGAACTCGCTTCCGTCCGCCCCCGCATCGACACCCCGCAGCCGGCGACGCCCAAACTCGTGGCCGCCACCGTCAGCCGGCTGGTCGACCAGCTGGGCGGGGCGCCGTCGATTGGCATCACCGTCCCGGCGGTCGTCCGCAGCGGCATCGTCCGCACTGCGGCCAACATTGATCCGTCATGGATCGGTACCGATGCCCAGGCGCTGTTCGGCGAGCAGCTGGGCGTGCCATGTGTCGTGCTCAACGACGCCGACGCTGCCGGGTTGGCCGAGGTGCGCTTCGGCGCCGGAAAGGGTCGAAGCGGCGTCGTGATCCTGCTGACCCTGGGCACCGGCATCGGCAGTGCGCTCTTCGTCGACGGCGAACTCGTGCCCAACACCGAGCTGGGCCACATGGAGTTCAAGGCCCAGGAGGCCGAGCACTACGCCGCCGCCTCCGTACGCAAGGCCAACAACCTTGGCTGGGATCACTGGGGCACGCGGGTCGGCGAGTACCTGGCGATGCTCACCATGCTCTTCTCGCCGGAGCTGATCATCCTCGGCGGAGGGGTCTCGCGGAAGTTCGACCGCTTCGCCGAGCACGTCCTCGCCGAGGTCCCGTCCGGAACCGACGTGATGCCGGCGGTGCTGCAGAACCAAGCCGGCATCGTCGGTGCGGCCATGAGCACTCAAAAGCACCCGGTCACGGAATAGACCCGCCGCCCCACTCGTTCCACCGGTCGTGCCCCGTCTGAAGAACACTCCCCTGTCCGTGCTCGACCTGGCCGTCGTCCGCGGTGATGCCACCGTGCGCGAGGCCCTCGAGGCCAGCGTGGCCATGGCGCAGTGCGCCGAACGCAGCGGTTACCGACGCGTCTGGTACGCCGAGCACCACAACATGGCCTCGATCGCGTCGTCGGCCACCAGCGTGCTGATCGCCCATGTGGCCGCCAACACCGAAACGATCCGCTTGGGCTCGGGCGGGATCATGTTGCCCAACCACTCACCCCTCACCATCGCCGAACAGTTCGGCACGCTGGCCACGCTCCACCCCGGCCGAATCGATCTTGGCTTGGGTCGGGCGCCGGGAACCGATCAGGTGACGATGCGCGCCCTCCGGCGGGACCCGATGTCGGCCGAATCGTTCCCTGAGGACGTGCTGGAGCTGCAGGGATTCCTCGGCTCGGAGAGCCGGATCCCTGGCGTCAAGGCCATCCCAGGCGCTGGAACCAACGTACCGCTGTACATCCTGGGCTCATCGACGTTCGGCGCCCAGCTGGCCGCTCAGCTCGGCCTCCCCTACGCCTTCGCCTCTCACTTCGCGCCGGAGGCGCTCACCCAGGCGATCCAGATCTACCGGGGGCGGTTCAGCCCATCCGAGCAGGCCGACTCACCGTGGGCGATCGCCGCGGTCAACGTGATCGTGGCCCCCACCGAGGAGGAGGCCGCCGAGGAGCTGCATCACGCCAAGCGCTCCCGCATCGCAGCGTTGCTTGCGCCCGGGCGCCGATTCTCCGAGGCCGAGCTGGACGCAGTCGTCGACTCGCCCGGCGGACGCCAGGTGGCCTCGATGATGCGCTATACCGCCGCCGGCACGCCCGACACCGTGTCCGAGTACCTCGAGGACTTCCGTGCGCACGCCGACGCCGACGAGCTGATCGTGGCGCCCGGCTCGCGCTCGGTCGAGGGTCGCCTCCAGTCGCTCGAGCTGCTCGCCGAGGTGGCCGGCCTCGGCTGATGCTCAGGTGCTGAACGTGCCGACGATGCGCGCCTGCTCGATGATGTGACCGTCGATGGCCGCCATCACCTCGGAGCGGTCGGCGCCCGCCGGCAGCCCGGAAGGCTGGTCCAAGGCGTACAGGTGAAAGAAGTAGTGGTGGGTGCCGTGCCCGGGGGGCGGCGCCGGTCCGCCGTAGCCCTCCTCACCGAACGTGCTCGTCCCGGCCACGCCCGCATCGGTGCCCTCGTCCAGGCCCGAACGGTCCGGCTCGATGCCCGTGAGCACCCAGTGGGTGAACCCGTCGACCATCGGCGCATCGGGGTCGTGACACACGACGACCAGCTCGGCCGTGCCGTCGGGAACGTCGCTCCAGGCCAACGGCGGCGACACGTTCTCGTCTGAGTAGGCGTACTTGTCGGCCAGCCTGTCCCCGTGCACGAAAGCGCTCGAGGTGATGGCGAGGTCGCCGAGGTTCAGGTCTGCCATGGTGGTCTCCTTGCGGATGAGCGGAACGTTCCTACGACTCGACCGTACCCCGTGGCCACGCCGACCAACCTGGACACCCGTGGGAGTCCGCAGGCCCGATGGGGGGCTGCCGTAACCTGGGATCGATATGTCCTCTCGTACCGACCCGCCTGCGCCCGATGACGCAGCCGACCCCGACGCCAGCGACCACGACTCACACTCCAACGCCTCCATCGAGGCGCAGCTGGAGATCTGGCGGCTGCGCGACGCCGTGATCGGCGCCGAGGCGACCGCCGGCGAACTGCGGGCACGCTTGACCGAGGCCGAGCACACAATCCTGGCCATGCAGCGACCGGTCACGCGACGCAACCGGATCGCCGGCAAGGCGATCGGGCTGGTCCGTCGCCTGCCCGGGTCCGAGGCGGCCCGTCAACGCGCCGAGGGCGCAATCCGCGCGAGGCGCAGCGCTCGCCCATGACCCCACCGCCGACGATCTCGGTCCTCACCCGGGCCTACGACACCAACGTCGACCTAGCCCGGCGACTGGCCGGATCGATGCTGGCCCAGCGGGCGGAGTGGGAGTGGGTGGTCGTCGACGACGCCTCCTCCTACACGGCCGGCCTCGACGAGATCCGACGGCAGCTGGGCGACGACCCGCGCCTGAAGCTGATCACCCACGACGCCAACCAGGGGGTCGTCGGAGCGACCGCCACCGCGCTGGCCACCGCCACCGGCACATTCGTGGCGTTGCTCAACCACGACGACGAGCTACACCCCAACGCCCTGGCGGAGGTGACCGCAGCGATCGAGGCCGTCGAAGAGGTCGACGTCATCTACACCGACGAGGACAAGATCGACCAGACCGGCCGCCACCACGAGCTGCCGTTCTTCAAGCCCGACTGGAGCCCCGAGCGGCTGCGCTGCCAGATGCACCTGGGCCACCTGCTGGTGATCCGCCGCACGCTGATGCAGCGCGCCGGCGGGTTTCGGCCCGGCTACGACGGCAGCCAGGACTACGACCTGGCGTTGCGGGTCACCGAGCAGGCCCGGCAGATCCATCACATCCCCAAGGTGCTGTACCACTGCCGGTCGGCGCCCGGGGCGGTGGCCGACCACATCGACGCCAAGCCCAAAGCAAATGACGCCGCCCGAGCAGCATTGGCCGACCACGCCAAACGGGTCGGCCTGGAAGCGGATGTCGTCGACGTGGAGCCCGGGGTCTACCGGCTGCAGCGCCACTTTCGTGACCGCCCAGCCCCGTTGGTGTCGCTCGTCGTACCAACTCGGGGCACATCCTCGACCGTGTGGGGTCAACGCCGGTGCTTCGTCACCGCCCTCGCTCGGTCGCTGGTGGACCAGACCACTTACGAGCCGTGGGAGTTGGTGTGCGTCGCCGACGCCGACACTCCAGCGGCGGTGCTCGAAGAGCTGTCAGGCATCCTCGGCGACCGTTTGGTCCTCGTCCCCTTCGATGCGCCCTTCAACTTTGCCCAGAAGACCAACCTGGGCGCCGCTCACGCCAACGGCGAGGTGTTGTGCCTGCTGAACGACGACGTCCAGGTGATCACCCCCGACTGGCTCGACACGCTGGTCGGGTTCCTGCGAGAAGACGACGTCGGCATGGCGGGCGCCCACCTGCTGTTCGCCGACGGCAACCTGCAACACGCCGGCCATGCGTTCCTGTACAGCAGCGTCACCCACCTGATGCTGGGCCGCAGCCCCACTGACGAGGCCAACCGGCGGGTGCTCATGTGCGACCGGGAAGCGGCCGGGGTCACCGCCGCGTGCGCCGTGATCCGCCGCGACGTATGGGACGAGGTCGGTGGCATGTGGGAGGGCCTGCCCGCCAGCTTCAACGACGTCGACCTGTGCCAGAAGCTGCGGTTTCGTGGATACCGCATCGTCGTGTCGCCTCATGCCCGGCTGTACCACTTCGAGAGCGTCAGCCGAAACCCTCAGGTTCTCGCCTGGGAGGTGGAGGCGATCAACGATCGCTGGCGCCACCGTGTGTACAGGGACCCCTACCTCAACCCCAACTGGGCCGACCATCGGGCGCAGCTGATCGAACCGACCAACTGGTAGTTGCCTCCGACACTTCTCCCTGGGTGGTTGTGCTCGGTCAGGGCCCCCAGAAGGTCGACTCTGCTCTCATCGAGGGGAGTCTGGAGCAACACGAGCGGTTCTCGCCAGCCCAGCTGTGCACCAAGCTCGACACCCGACGGATGCCGCAGGTGGGGTTGCGCGACCCGCGATTTTCTGCTGGACATCGCCGGACTGCTCGGTAGGCTCGACATGTCGACCGGGGGGTCGACGGCTGCGGCAGGGATGCTTTGGGGTGGGGCCGATTGCCGCGGCGATGTCTGTGCGAGGGCCTCATGGGTGACGGCGATCTCTCTGAAGCGACCGAGACATCGACGGTCAGCCCTGCTCCGACAGGCGCCAATCAGCGAGCCACCAAGCGGCGCCGCGTAGGAGCACCAGCCATGTTCCTCTCCGCCCGCCTCGCCATTTCCGTGGTGATCGGCGGAGCGTTGCTGATCCCGGCCGCAAGCTGCGGCGGCGACTCCGGCAGGGAAGTCACCCCGCTGGCCGAGGCGGAGGCGGAGGCCACCACGTCAACGACAGCCGTTTCGGGCGACAGTGGGACCGCCGCTTCGACCGCTTCCGAGCCGTCCAAAGCTTCCGCCGCCGAACCACCTGACACACGCGGCTCAAGCGATCCGACCGAGACCACGGTGCCCCCGACATCGGCCCCATCTGCTGAGCGCTTCGCCGACGGCACCGTCGTGTCCGCTGGCGGTTACGAGGCCAAGACCCCCGCCGTCGCCAGGGGGCTGCTGCTGGAGCCGGAGTGGACCGACGAGCAGCAGGAAGCCGCCGACGTCATCCACGAGTACCTCGACGCCATGATCACCACGGTCACCGACACGAAGCCGGACACGGAGATCCCGACCTCGATGACCGACCTCGAACGCCCCGACCTTCTAGGCCAGGTAGAACCGCTGTTCGAAAGCCATGTTCGAGTCCAACGGCTAACCGACCAGGGGAGCTACTACGCCTACCCAAGGAACTCGGAGGGAGCGTTCTGGATCGACGACATCTCGCCTGCCGCCAACGAGCGCATCCAGATCTCGCTGTGCGAATACAACGACTACGAGAGTCGCAGCGCCAAGACGGACGAAACCAAGAACGACGGGGTCAGCTCTGCTTTTTGGGAAGCTCAACTCGTGCCGACACCCGAAGGACTGAGGTTCACAGCGATGATCCTTCAGAACGCCAGGAATGGGAAGACAGGATGCGCGTCAAATCTCTAACCCTCATAGTCGCACTGGCCTCACTCTCCATGACTCTGCCTGCAGGTGCAGAAGATGTGGGGGGCGGGGACGACGGGCAGATAGAGGCGGGGGCCGTGGCGCCCGGGAGCAATGGCGGCGGGGGTGGCGGTGCCGGACCCAGTTCTGCTGCTGGCGGGGGTGGAAGCGGCGGCCCGGGCAGCGGGTTTCCCGGTCGCGGAGGGGGCAGCTCCGCTGTCGACAATGACTGGGATTGTCGGTTCTACAAGCACATCGACAACGTGAACGGTGCTGCAATTGGCGGCGACGAGGTGACGGATCTCGCAGCCAACAACAACTACGTGCGGTACTGCTACTACCGGGGAGAGCTGCGGATCACCGAGTTGTTCACCTACAACCCATCGATGCCCGGCGGGCAGCCTCCGCCAGCCCCGGCCGACCCCGAGCAGCTGGCCAGGGCGGCACTGGATGCCGCCAAACTGCCCGACCCCGAGCTGGTGTCTGCACCACCCCAGGGTGGCACCACCCCGGTGAACCTGCCGGTGTGGTTCTGGGCCGATCTGCCCGGCCCGGACCAAGCGACGGCCCAGGCCGACGCCAACAACTCGGCGGTCACCACCGCCACCCCCACCGGCACGCTGACGATCGACCCGGGCGACGGCAGCGAGCCGATCATCTGTCCGAACGGCGGAGTTCCATGGGCCCGAGGCCGGCCGGACTCCACGCCAGGCGCCTGCCTGCACACCTACCTGAAGCCGGGCACCTACGAGGTGACCACCACGCTCACGTGGTCGGTGCGTTACGAGGCCAACATCATCGGCCTGCCGATCACGGGCGCACTTCCCGACGAGACCACCCGCTCCACCCGCAGCATCACCATCACCGAGCTCACCACCCGGCTGATCCCCAACTGAGCTGCCCCACGATCAGTCCCAACGCTGGAATCGCTTCTTTGGGATGATTACGGGCCAGCAGGTGACCTCAATCCATCCCAAAGATCGGATCCTTGGATCTGGGACGAGTAGAGGTCAGCCGGTGGCGCCGTCGATGGTGGAACGCAGCCATTGGGGCAGGACGTCGCCGTCCCAGCTGTTGACCCCGGCGTCGGTGTGGCTGCGGTAGTAGCGCTCCTCCTCGGTCGGGTTGGCGCTATCGGCGTACCAGGGGAGATGGCGGGCCACGTAGGGCCACCCGGTGCGGGCGGAGACTTCCTCGCGGGGCGGCGGGCCGGCCCGGTGCAACGCAAAGGTGGTGTCGACGTGAGCGGCGAACAGGCCGGGCTCGATGGGTTGCTTCCAGAACTGAGCCTCCCAACGCATCACGTCATCGCGATGTGCGTAGTGGCCCGGCACGTCGTCGATGCGCAGCCCGAGGCCGACTTTGGTCAGCCAGCGATGGCGATTGAGCACCTCGTGGAGATGATCGATCGCATCGCTCGGACACTCCTCGACCGGGATGACGTCGGGGTCGGTCACCAGATAGTGGCGGGACCAGCCCAGCTCTTGGGCGACGCCCGAGAGCCACGGCGAGCGATGTCCGAGGTTGCGCCCCAACAACCGGACGTCGTGGGGGGAGGCGGCCAGGTAGTCAACCAGCGGCGGGTAGGTGGAGTCGTTGTCGAGCAGCACCAGGCGCTGTGCACCGGCACGCTCCAGCCAGTCGACCAGCAGCGCCAAAGGGTTGAGCCGGTCGCGCACGATGATGATGACCGGTGTCGTGACGGTGCTCATCGGAATGCTGTGCTCATCGGAATGCGGCGCTCATCGGAGGACGAGGCTCATCGGAGGACGAGGCTCATCGGCCTGACGACCCGTCGGACCATCGCTCACTGATCGCCTCGGCTCCGCTGCACCGCTGTGCGCAACGGCGTCAGCCCCTTCCAGCTTTTGACAGCCTGTGCGGCGCTGAGGCCCTGAGTGAGCCGTACCGCCTCGGTGCGAGCAGCCTCGGCCTCTCGGATGAGCAGCTCCACCTTGGCGCGCAGCGCCACGTTCTCGACCTCGGAGCGCTCGGCCAGCAGCTGGGCGGCGCCCAATCGGTCGGATAACTCGCCCAGCGCCTTGGTGCCGTCGTCGGGCACGGCCGCGACGACGAACTGATAGGTCTCGGCGTCGGGATCGGCCTCGAGCGCTTCCCGCACCCCGGGTGGGGCCGCGTCGACCGCGGCCGCCAGTTCGGTGGTGCCCAACGGAACTCGCGTCGTGCGCCAGTCGACGCCGACCAGACCGGAGTCCCTCAGCAGCCGCTGCAAGGAGTCCCTGGTGAACAGCCTGACGTGGGTGTCATCGAGCAGGCCGAGGTTGCGGTACTCGAAGCGTCCGGCGAGGAGCTCCAGGCGCACATCGCCATGCGCAACGTTGGGCACCGAGGCGACAACGACACCGCCGGGCTCGAGCAAGCGCCGGGCCGCCACCAACACCCGGCCCGGGTCGCGAAGGTGCTCGAGCACATCGCCGCACAGCACCGCCTCAAAGCGCCGGTCGCCAAACTGGGCCTCGAGATCGAGCGAGTCAAGATCACCCACGACCACTTCCTGCGCCCATTGGCGGGCCTCCTCGGCGGCCTCGGGGCTGACCTCGACTCCGGTGACATCACAGCCGGCGGCAGCAAGCCACTGGGTCATGTATCCGGTCGAGCATCCCAGCTCGAGCACCCGTCGGTTGGAGCCGACCAGGTCCAACAACAGCGTGTGGGAGTTGTTGGGCTCGTGGGGTCGCTCATCGACGTGATAGCGGCTGGAGGTCATCGCATCACGCTACCCAACGGCCAACGGACCGCCGCCGACCGCCTGGGTGTCTGTAGATCACCACCCTGGACCGATAGTGTTGCCAGGTCCTATGACCAGCCCCGCCGTCATCCTGAGCCACCGCGAGCTGATCAGCAACCTCACCCAGCGCGACCTGAAGGGTCGGTACAAGCGCAGCGTGTTGGGATGGGCCTGGTCGCTGATGAACCCGGCGATGTCGCTGGCGATCTACAGCCTGGTATTCGGGGTGTTCTTCAAGGTGCAGGCGCCGATCGGCGCCAACGGCACGCTCAAGAACTTCGCTCTGTACCTCTTCTGCGGCCTGGTGGTGTGGAACGCCTTCTCGGCCGCACTCGATGGCCCGCTGGGTGCCTTCTCCGATACAGGTCAGCTACTGACCAAGGTGTACTTCCCGCCCGAGTTGCCGGCGCTGGCGTCGGTGGCGGGCGTGGCGTTTCAGGCTGCAATCGAGTTCGGCATCCTGGTTGCGTTCATGCTGGTCGTGGGCAACGCCACCTGGATGATGCTCCTGGCCCCGTTGGTGATGCTCTGCGCAATGGGCCTTGGGCTGGGCATGGGCATGGCCGCCAGCGTGTGGAACACCCGCTTTCGTGATGTGGGCTACCTGATCACGCTGATGTTGCAGCTGATGTTCTACGCCACGCCGATCGTGTACCGCCTCGACGACATCAACGCCGACGTCGGGCCGTTCACAGCGCAGCAGATCCTGAAGCTCAACCCGGTGACCCACTACGTCCAGCAGATGAAGCTCCTGATGTACGAGGGCCAAATGCCGTCGGTCAACAGCGTGGCGTACGGCGCGGCTTGGGCAATCGGATCGGTCGTGTTCGGCTGGTGGTACTTCTCCCGCACCGCCCCGTCGGTCATCGAGGAACTGTGAGCTTGAGGAAGCGGTTACTCAAGGCCAAGGGCCCCGGAGAGCGCACGGGCGACTCGTCGATCCAGGTCAACGGTGTCTCCAAGCACTTCAACCTGCGCACCGAGGGCGCCAGCTCGCTCAAGGAGCGCCTCACCTCCGGGCGACGCGCCAAGAACGAGGAGTTCTGGGCGCTGTCCGACGTCAGCTTCGATGTGCCCGCCGGCTCGATGTGGGCGCTGGTCGGCCACAACGGCTCCGGCAAGTCGACACTGCTGCGATGCATCGCCGGGATCTATCAAACCACCGCTGGCACCATCGATGTGTCGGGTCGCATGTCGGCCCTGCTCGAGCTGGGCTCCGGCTTTCACCCGGACCTCACCGGCCGGGAGAACGTCTACCTCAACGCCGCCATCCTCGGCCTGACCAGGGCCGAGGTGGACGCCCGAATGGACCGCATCGTCGACTTCGCCGAGATCGGCGAGTTCATCGATGCCCCCGTGCGGGTGTACAGCTCCGGCATGTACGTGCGGCTCGGTTTTGCCGTGGCGGTCAACATCGACCCCGAGGTGCTGTTGATCGACGAGGTGATTGCCGTCGGCGACGAGGCCTTCCAGCGCAAGTGCTTCGAGTACCTCTACGAGCTGCGCAAGGGCGGCGCCACCGTGATCGTCGTCAGCCACAGCATGACGGTCGTCGAGACGATGTGCGACGGAGCGGTCTGGCTCGACGGCGGCGAGGTGCAACTGGTCGGTGACGCCTCCGCCGTGGTCAGCGCCTACCTCGACCGGGTGAATGCCGCTGAGGACGCTCGGGCCGGGAGAAGCTTCGGTGACGTGGAACACCACGGCTCCGGCGAGATACAGATCACCGAGGTAGGGCTGGTCGACGACGCCGGAGCCGAGACCCAATCGCTGATCTGTGGCGAACCGGGCACGATCCGTTTCGCCTACCGGACCACCCAACCGGTCAAGGCGCCGGTGCTGGGCTTCTCGGTGCACCACGAATCGGGTACCCACGTCGCCGACACCTCCACCTGGCTGGAAGGACGCCAGCTGGGCACGGTCGACGGCATCGGCCATATCGATTGGGTGGTCGACAGGGTGCCGCTGGCGCCGGGCACCTACGAGCTGACCGTCGCGGTGCGCGACGAGCACAACCAGCACTTCTACGACCGGATCGACAAGGGATACCGGCTGGTCGTTCGACAGGGCTCGCGCCCGATCGTTGCGGGCCTGATCGACCTCGCCGGCAGCTGGGAGGCGCCACTCCCATGAGGCGGAGGGTCGGTCAGCTGGCGTTGATCGTCGCCACTGCACTGGCCGTGGTCGGGCTCTTCACCTTTCACGCCTCAGCCATCGCCGAGCCCCGGTACTCACTGAGCGACCCCGGTCGAACTGCCGCCGCCGCCGGGTGGACCATCGGGCTGTTGTTCGTCGCCTACATGGCCGGGTTGCCCGACGCTGTCCGCACCGTCGGTCGAGCGGTCGGCGCCAGCTTTGCCGCCCCGGCCGTCACCGTCGGGGTGGCGTCGATCATCCAGCTGGCCGCCGGAGATGCCCTGCTACCCCGATTCGTCGTGTTCGCCAGCTTGGCGGTGATGCCGGTGGTGAACCTGCTCGTCAGCCTGCCGTTGGTCGCCAGCCGAGGCCGAGGTGCGGTGATGGCGATCGTCCTCGCGTCGCCCGACCAGCTCGCCGACCTCGAACGGGTCACCGAGCGCGGCGTGCCCAACATGTTGCGCATCGGCGCCACGCTGAGCGTCGTCCCCGGCGCCACCGACACGGCCGAGCGGCTGCGCAGAGCCGTCGAGGTGCATCGGCCAAGCATCCTGGTGCTGGCCGACGACCTGATGAACGATTCGCCGTTGGCACGCGAGGCCGCACACCTGCACGCCGAGGGCATGCGCATCCGCACGCTGCTCGGCTTCTACGAGGACTGGTTCCGCCTCGTGCCGCTCTCCGAGCTGGCCGACGTGTCGCTGCTCTTCGACATCGGCGAGGTGCACTCCCCGGTGTACCTGCGCGTCAACCGGCTGCTCGACGTGGTCGCCGGCCTCACCCTCGGCCTGGCCTTCATCGTCGCCGTCCCCTTCGTGGCGATCGGCAACCTGCTGGGCAACCGCGGACCTCTGATCTACTCCCAGCCCAGGGTGGGCAAGCTCGGTGAGGAGTTCCGCATCCACAAGCTGCGCACGATGGTGCCGCTGCGCAACGCCGGCGATCAGGCAGAGAAAACGACAAAAACCCCGTGGACCGAGAAGGACGACCCCCGGGTCACCCCGTTCGGCAAGGTGCTGCGCAAGCTGCACATCGATGAGCTGCCCCAAGCTGCCAACATTCTGCGCGGAGACCTCTCCCTGGTCGGCCCTCGACCCGAGCAGCCGTCCTACGTCGCGGAACTCAGCGCCATCATTCCGTTCTATGACCACCGCCACCTGGTGAAGCCCGGCCTGACTGGTTGGGCTCAGATCAACCTCGGGTACACTTCTGATTCCCAAGGCGCGCGGGAGAAACTCCAGTACGAGTTCTACTATCTGAGGAATCAATCGTTGCCCTTTGACCTCCGCATCGTGATTCTCACCCTTCGCAGCCTGGTGGCGCTGCGCAAGGCCCGCTAGGTCGCCGGCTCCCTCCCATGACCACCGACGTCACCCCTCCGCTCCGCCCAGTCGCCGCGCAGCAACCGCTGCTCGTCTACCTCCGCGAGATGTGGCGACGCCGCGACTTCGCCACCTCCCTCCCGATGGAGGAGGTCCGGGCTCGGCACCAGGATACGCTGCTGGGAAACCTGTGGCACATCACCAACCCGCTGCTGACGGTGCTGGTGTACTACGTGATCTTCGGCGTCATCTTGAACTCCTCACGCGGCGTCGACAACTACCTGCTGTGGCTCACGATCGGGGTGTTCTCCTACAACCTCACATCGAAGACCGTCTTGTCCGGCGCACAGGCGATCACCTCCAACGAGGGGCTGATCCGAGCGGTGCAGTTTCCGAGGGCGCTGTTGCCGGTGTCGGTGACCTTCAGCCACATCATCACGTTCTGGTTCGAGTTGGGCATGCTGGCGGCGCTGTCGATCGTCATGGGGCTCTATCCCAACCCCCGGTGGTTGGCCATCCCGGTGGTCCTGCTGATTCATACCGGCTTCAACCTCGGTGCCGCCATGATCGTGGCCCGCCTCAACGATGGATTTCGAGACGTCGCCCAGATCGTGCCGTTTCTGTTTCGGCTGGGGATCTACGCCTCCGGGGTCATGTTTCCCCTCGACAAAATCGCCGATCGGATCCATGGCCCCATGCTGTTGCTGGTTGAGCTCAACCCGTTCGCCGCCTACCTGACCCTCTACCGGTGGTCGTTCCTCGGTCTCCCGCTGACCGGACACCAGCTTGCGGTGGCGATCGGCTGGTCGGTCTTCGCCCTCGTCTGGGGCTTCAGGTTCTTCCGGCGGGCCGAGCTGCGATACGGGCGGGGGTGAGGGCGGTGACGACCCCAACCCCGGGCGAACGGCCGGGCGACGCATCCAACGCCGACTCTGCCCAACGCGGCCCGATGGTGCTGCTGCTCAACGACGTCGACATCGACTACGAGGTCTGGGAGGACCGCCAACGCGGCCTCCGCGAGCGCTTCACGGGGCTGAAGGGTGCAGGCAGGACGATCATCCACGCTGTCCAGGGCGCCAGCTTTGCCGTCTACGAGGGCGAGTCGGTTGCCATCATGGGCTCGAACGGATCCGGCAAGAGCACCATCCTGGCCGCCATCGCCGGTCTGCTACCGGTGACCAACGGGCAGATCTACGCCGCCTACGAACCCCGGCTGATGGGCGTGGGCGCAGCCCTGTTGCCCAAGGTGTCCGGCATCCGCAACATTCGCATCGGTTGCCTGGCCCTCGGCATGTCGCTCGAACAGATCGACGAACACATGGACTCAATCATCGAGTTCGCCGACATCGGCGATGCGATCAACCGTCCGCTGCGATCGTATTCGTCGGGCATGAAGGCCCGTTTGCTCTTCGCCATCGCCACATCGATCCGCCCCAAGATCCTGATGATCGACGAGGCGCTCTCGGTGGGCGATAAGGAGTTTCGAGCCAAGTCGGAGGGGCGAATCCAGGAGATGCTGGACCACGCCGGCACGTTGTTGATGGTCAGCCACAACATGAACGAGCTGAAACGCCTGTGCAAGCGTGGGATCTGGCTGGAGCAGGGCGTGCTGAAAGCCGACGGACCCATCGCAGACGTCATCGCCCAGTACACGGAGAAGCAGAAGTGAGCCCGCACCGACCGAAGATCGGCTCCCCCCACCAGCACGACGAAGCCACCCGGGACTGAACCATGCCTGTCGCCACCACCACCGAACGCGCCATGCTCGTGAGCCTCGTCGAGCGCCGATCCCACCGTCAGCGAACCGTCATCGCCGTCATCGCCGTCATCCTCGTCGGCGTCTTCAGCCTGCGCGCCATCGCCCAACAGGCCCTCAACATGTGGTGGTTCCGCACGGTGTCCGACGTGCCGATCTGGCGCACGACCATGGTGGCGCGGCTGCAACTGGGCGCGATCGCACTGGTCATTACCCTCGTCGTCACCGGCGCTTCCGTCTACCTAGCCAATCATCGAGGCGCAGCCGAGGTCGATCGACCCAAGGGCCGCATCCTGAAGTGGTACGAGGCCAAGATGGGTCCCGCCCACACATGGCTGACCGTGGCCGCTCCGGTGCTCTTCGCCCTGTGGGAGACCCGTCGGGTCGCTTCGAAGTGGCAGGTATGGCTGTTGTTCCGCGAGGGTCGCCCGACCGGGATCGAGGTGCCCGAGCTGGGCGGAGACGTCAGCGATTACCTGTTCAAGCTGCCGTTCTGGAACCTGGTGACCACCTGGCTCAGCTGGATGCTCGTCGGCGCCATCGCCCTGGCCCTGCTCGTGTACCTGGTCAACCGGCGCATCAGCCTCACCCACTTCGTCAGCCGTTCCGACCAGCGGGCGGTGGCGCACCTGTCGGTCCTGTTCGGGCTGCTCGCCTTCGTCAAGGCGATCGACTTCATGGTCGTCCAGCAACGGTCACTGGCCATGTCGACCTCCGGCGCCTTCGTCGGGGCGGGCTATACCGAGCTGACCGTGCAGCGCACCACCCTGTACACGCTGTCGCTGATCGCCGTGGTCGTCGGCTGCCTGTGCCTGGCCAACCTTCGCTTCAGGCTCCGACGCCTGGCGGTGATCGCGGCCGCGCTCTGGGGCGTGATCGCCGTCGTCGGGCTGTACCTGATGCCCGGCATCGTCACACGCCTCAGGGTCGCCCCGCAGGAGGCCATCGTCGAGCGACCCTACGTCGAGAACAACCTCGAGGCCACCCGGTCGGCCTACACCCTCAACGACATCACCGAACGTTCGCTGGTCGAGGCCGACCCCACGCCCCCGTCGCTCTACCTGCCGGTGTCGGCCGGCTCGGCCAAGGGTGTTCCCGCTCGTGTTCCGCTGCTCGACCCGGGGCCCTATGCCTCCACCTTCCAGGTCCTCGAAGGCCGAACAGCGGTGAAGATCACCAACGTCGACCTCGACCGCTACAAGATCGATGGCGAACTCCGGCCGGTGTTGCTCGCCGCCCGCAGCTCCGACGCAGGCGGCCTTCCGCAGGGCGGCTGGGAACAAAGGCACTTGGTCTACACCCACGGCGACGGCCTGGCAGTGGCCCCGGCGGACGAGGTGCGTCCCGACGGCCGCCCCGACTTCGAGTCCCTGACCGGCGAGTTCGAGGTCGATCACCCGGAGCTGTACTTCGGCGAGGGCGTCAAGAACTGGTACGCAATCGTCGGCACCGAGCGCGCTCAGCAGAACGGTGCCACCTTCGACGCCGACACGGGCATAGCGATGAATTCGATCTGGCGGAAGGGTGCGCTGGCACTCACCCAGGGCGAACTCGACCCGCTGGTCAGCGACTACGTCACCGACGACTCGCAGCTGTTGTACCGCCGCGACATCAACGAGCGCCTGCACACGATGGCGCCCTTCCTCAAGTTCGGGTCCGACCCGTACCCGGTGGTCGCCGACGGCCGGATCACCTGGGTGATCGACGGCTACACCACGTCGGACACCTACCCGAACTCCCAGTTCGCCAACACCGCAGGGCTGGCACCGGACAGCGACCTCACCCAGGGACGCTTCAATTACCTGCGCGCTTCGGTCAAGGCCACCGTCGACGCCTACGACGGCACGGTCACGCTGTACCGCACCGAGCGCCAGGGCGGCGACGACCCGATCCTCGACGCCTGGAGCCGTGTCTATCCGGGGGCGTTCACCCCGATCTCCGAGATGCCTGCCGGGATTCGGGCGCACCTGCGTTACCCGGTCGACATGCTCAAGGTGCAGACCAACATGCTGGGCCGCTACCACGTGACCGACCCCGACCTGTTCCTCGACGGCAGCCGCAACTGGGTGGTCTCCGGCGACCCGGGCAGCGATATCGAGGGCTCGGACCCGGCACCAGGCGGCATTCCGCCGGTCGCCCAGGTACTCGACACCTCGACCGGCGAGGGACCCCGCTGGGTGGGGGTGCGTCCGTTCAACCTTGGCTCGGCCGCCAACGCCAACTCGCCGCGCGCCGCCCTGTCGGCGTTTGCACTGGCCGACAACGACGACGGCGAGAAGCTCGAACTGTTGACCGTGCCCAGCCCCGACGGGTCGGACGGCCAGACACAGATCGGGGGCCCTTCAGTCGTCCAGGCGGCGATCAACGGCGACACCGAGCTCAGCCAACAGTTCACGCTGCTCTCCGCCGGCGGGTCCACCGTTCGCTTCGGCGCCATGACGCTGGTACCCAACGGCAAGGACGTGCTGTACGTGCGACCGGTGTACGTCACCGCCAACGGCCCCGACGCCACCCAGCAGCTGGTCGAGGTGTTGGCCTACGCCGACGGGCTGGTCGGGCGAGGCAGCACCCTCGAAGAGGCGCTCAACAACCTGCGTCAACCGGTGGCCACCGCACCCGAGACGGTGGCGGCCGACGCCGGGACACCGGACGGCTGATCCGCGGGCGACCGAACTCCGTGAGCCCGGCCCTCTGGCCTGCGAGGCCTGAGCTGGAGGCGGCTGCCCTCTGGGCCGGCTTCGGTCAGGCCGGCTCGGCCTTGACCAGGAACTGGTAGGCAAACATCGTCGGCCAAGCCTGGGCGAGGGCGCACTCCGCCTTGGCCAACACACCCGGGCCCTGCTCATCAAATTCGCCGTGCTCATCGACGCCCAGCTCGCTGCGCTCGGCCAGCGCACCGAGCGGCAGGCCCACCTGGTCGAAGCTCACCACCCGAAGGTTGGCATCGTCGAGCAGGCGCATCAGGCTGCGTCGGGTGAAGAAGCGCACGTGGGTGCGATCGAGGATGCCGCGCATGTCGTAGTCGAAGGCGCCCAGCGCGGTGCGGAACCTCGGGTACCAGTGCCCGAAGTTGGGCACCGAGATCAGCATCGACCCCCCGGGGGCGAGCAGCTTGCGCGCATCGGCGAGCAGCCGGCCCGGATGACGCACGTGCTCGAGCACGTCGCCCATCACCACCACGTCGAAGGGCTCGTCGCCCAGCTCGACGATCAGCTCCTCGCCCAGGCCGGCATCGAGGTCGGCCTGTACAAACCGGTCGAGTCGGTCGGTGACCCCCGGCGCAGCGGCGACATCGACCCCGGTCACGTGGTGTCCGCTCGCCCGGGCCACTGCGGCGAACTGGCCGCCGGAGCAACCCAGATCGAGCACGCGCGAGGACGGCATCGAGTCCAGCCAGCGCAGCAGCACGCCGTGCGAGCTGTCCGCAGACGGCTTGAGGTCGTACTCCTCGCCGACGTCGGCGAAGCGCCCCTGCCCGAGGCCCATCTTGTTCAGGCGCCAAGTCACCACATGGGTGGCGACGTCGGCCGCGTACTTCATGCCGTTGACCCGACAGATCTCGTCCCCGTAGTAGGTGGGGATCGGGATCTCCTCGATCCGCATTCCAGCCTCAACCAGCTGGATGATGATCTCGGTGTCGAAATCGAAGTCGTCCGAGTTGCTCTCGAAATCGATCGAGGCCAGCGCCTTGGTCGAATAGGCCCGGTACCCACTGTGAAACTCCGACAGCTCGGTGCCGAGCATCAGGTTCTCGAAGCGGGACAGGACCTTGTTGCCGACGTACTTGTACCGGGGCATACCGCCTTGCAGGGCACCGCCGGGGGTCATCATGCGGCTGCCGAACACCGCGTCGGCCGAATCGCTCTCGAAGGGCACCACCATGTCGGGCAGCTTCTCGGGGGCATACTGCCCGTCGCCGTGCAGCAGCACGACCACGTCCAGGTCGTCGTCGATCGCCATGCGGTACCCCGACTTCTGGTTGCCGCCGTAGCCCAGGTTGCGAGGCTGGCGCACCATCGTGATCGGCAGGTCATCGCGGGTCTGGGAGTACCCAAGGCCGATCAAATAGGTGTCGTCGGTGCTGAAGTCATCGCACACGTAGACCTTCTCGACCCGGGTGCGAAAGTCCTCGGGGATCCGATCGAGCACCTCGCGCAGCGTCGACGCAGCGTTGTAGGCAACGACGAGGATGCCGATCCGCAGATCGCCCACCGCTGTCTCGGCCGGGGAGGTCATCTCAGGATCGGTCGGCTCTGGCACGGGGCACCTCGGGGTTGTCGACAATCCGTCCGGACGGCTGTCCCAAACGGCCCTCCAGTGTACCGAGGCCCGGACGGCCCCCAGTTTTCGGGGCAGTGCTCCAACGGCGGGCCGTCAGCCCTTGCGGACCGACCCCAGGTCGGCAAACGTGGTCTCGGCTTGGGCGAGATCGGTGGGAAAGTCCACCTCCATGCAACGGGCCGCAGAGATATCGACCGCCCGGAACTTGCGGCGGTCCCGTTGGATCGCCAGCTCGATGCCTCGCTCGAAGTAATCCTGGGGGCCGCAGTCCTCCAGGCGAGCGGCCAGGAACGGCTTGTCCGAGGAGCCGACAAAGTTGATGCCGACCGCCTCGCCCAGGCCTCCCGAGACCTCCTTGGAGATCTCGTTGATGAAGCCCCGGTCGTCGAGGGTGTACTTGACCTCCTCGTCGGACACCGACTCGGTGTTGACCGCCACGAAACTCTGGTCACGGTCGATGTAGGGCTGAAGAATCTCGAGCACTGCCGGGTCGAACACGACATCGCCGTTGAGCCACAGCACCGGGTCGCTGCCGGTGAGGCGCAGCCCCCTCAGCAGGCTCTTAGAGGTGTTGGTATCGCCAAACTCATCGTTATAGATGTAGGAGACCTCGGGGTGCTCCTCCATGATCATTTCCTTCTTGAACCCCACGACGGTGGAGATCAAGTCGGCATCGAAACGGTCGCTGAGGTGGCGAAGCTGCAGGTCCATGATCGTGCGACCACCCGCGATGGGCGTCAGCGGCTTGGGATGGGGCTTGCCGAGGCGTGAACCCACTCCGGCGGCCAGGATCACAACACGTGGGCTCACTCGGCAGACCTTTCGCAGGATGAAGGGCCGATGGTAGCTGACCGTTCGAATCCGCCGACCAGGCGAAGCGACAGCGGACTAGAGGATCGGCGGACGACCCGCCCGGGTGAGGCGCCAGGTGGTGCGCCACCGCTGGGAGGTGCCCACCGGCACCGGCGGCCGGGGACACGGGCCCAGCCCGGTGCGAAGGCCCCGCAGCAGCGATGCGGCACCGGCGGCCGAGCGCGAGCGGGTCAGCCCGATCGCCACCCACACCACCAGGTGAACGAGCGCCACCGGCAGGGGCAGGTTGCGACGCACCAGCCACACCCGGTTGCGCATCGAACGCTCGATCGCCCCCGGGTGACGGGTGGTCGGCAGCATCGGGTGTGTGACGACCAGAGAGGGCGCATAGACGAAGCTCCAGCCCTGGCCGATTGCCCGCCACGCCAGATCGCTCTCCTCGTGGGCGTAGAAGAACGCGGCCTCGTAGCCGCCGACCTGGCGGAACATCGGCCCGGACAGCGCCGAGGCACCGCCGAGAAAGCTGGTGACCGGCCCCTCGCGATCCAACCCGGCACCGCCCGGGCGGGGCACGTGGCGCTGAGCGGTGGCCCCGGTCGTCGGGTCGACGATGCGAAACGAGACACCGCCCAGCCGCTGATCGGATCCGAAGCGGGCTCGCAGGTCGGCGCACAGTGCGCCCGCCCCCACGACGACGGCATCGTCGTCCAAGAAGGCGATCACGTCGGCCCCACCTTCAACGGCACTGTTCTGGACGGCCTCGACGGTCGCGGCGCGCTCGACGCCGGCGCTCCCGATGCCGGCGCCCAGGTTGCGGCCGCCCGGGATGCCCAGGTTCTCCCCGGCGTGGATCACATGCAGGGCCGCCGCCACGTCGGCGGCCAGGCTGGACGCCGCGGGCGGGTCGAGGTCCGGCCCGTTGAGCACCAGGTGGACCCGGTCCTCGGCGGCGAGCCCACCGGCGAGCGAGTTGAGCGCCCTGGCCAGCTCGACCGGCCGGTCGCCGGTGGTCAGCACCACCCAGTCGATGCGGGGGGCGTTCACGAGCCCACCTCGGCCGCCGGCATCGCCATGCCGGCCCGGCCGACCGGCCCTGGCGTGTGGACCGGTTCGGCCGTGCCGGCCCTCAACTGGCGAGCGCAGGCGGCCCCGAGCGCGATCAGCAGGGCCCAGGGCAACAGGTTGGCGCCGACGTAGGTCTCCAGCTGGTTGACCGCCACGACGTATCCGACAAACCCCAACGCCACGACGCCGACGGCGCGTTGAACGCCGGGTCTCGCCGCAACGACAACAACCGGCCAGGTCGTCACGCCGACGGCCGCCACCAACAGGACCCCACCGACGATTCCGACCCCCAGCAGCATCTCGATCACCGCATTGTGGGCCGTCGAGAAGTCGACGTCGAAGCGGCCGACCACCTCGACCTCGAGCGCCCGGTCCTCCCACACCCCAAGCCAGCCCCAGCCGCTGAACGGGCGACGGCTGATCGCATCGATCAACCACCCCCACAGCTCGGTGCGGCCCGAGAGAGTCGTGCTTCGGTCCAGCCCGGTCGCCAGCGCCGATCGACCCACGACCGCCGCCAGCGCCAGGCCCGCCCACGTGACGAGCAGGCCAACGCCGAGCATCGCCGGGCTCGCTGCCCGGCCCGTCGCGCCCGCCGGTCGGCGCCGGTGTGCCCACCACGGCAACGCCAGCGCCACCAGCGCGGTCAGCAGTCCCACGACGGCGCCGACCAGGGGCGTCAGCGAGGCCGAACGGATCAGCGTGTGAGCATCGACGAGCAGCAGGCCCACGATGACGGTGGCGACGACCACGCCGACGACGCTGCCGTAAGCCCGGGCGCCAGCTCCGTTGGACGCCCGCCGATCACCGCTCCTCCGGTCGCACCACCACAGCGCAGCGGTCGCCGTCGTCGCCAGCAGGGCCAACACCGACACCGGCCCGAGCGAGTTGCGGTTGAGGTAGATGCCCGCCCAGTCGCCGTTGAGGTCGATCGTGTCGGGCCAGCCCCGCCGCACCGCCAGCTGGCTGAGCACGACGCCCGCCTGGGAGGCGACCGCCAGGCTGAGGACGACGCCCCGCACGCCGACCCGGTCGCCCACCACCAGCGCCGCCACCGTCGTCAGCGCAAACAACACCCCCTGCGTCGCCGAGCGTCCCGGCGCCAGCGACCACCAGGCCGAGGCGATCACCAGCAGGTGGAGCGCCACGAGCAGCACGGCGGTAAGTCCAGAGATCGCCGGCCGACGCCGGGCGAGCACGACGATCACGGCGATCACCCCCACGTGCAGCCCGACGAAGGCCGCGTTGACGAGGGCGTCGTCGATGTACTGGCCGCTCAGCGGTGGGTTGATGCGGTTGCGCAGCGTGTACACCGGCCCAAGGCCCAGGGCGAACAACCAGGCAACCGTGACGACGAGGCCGACCGGATCACCGAAGGAACCGATGGGGGACGCGGGCGACGCCTTGGCGTCGGCCGGGAGGTTCACCGGTTCTTGACCCGCTCGAGCAAGGGTTCCCACCAGTCAGGCCGATCGACGTAGAACTGCACGGTCTCGGCCAGCGTTTCCTCGAAAGGACGCGTCGGGCCCACCCAGCCCAACGCACGCACCTTGTCGCAGTCGACCGAGTAGCGGCGGTCGTGGCCCAGCCGGTCAGCCACGTACTCGACCGAGGTCTCATCCTTGCCCAACAGCCCAAGCACGCGGTCGGTCAGTTCCCGATTGGTGCGTTCGTTGTCCGCGCCGATGTTGTAGATCTCCCCCGCCGTTCCCCGGCGCAGCACCAGGTCGACAGCGACGCAGTTGTCGGTGACGTAGAGCCAGTCGCGGACGTTGAGCCCGTCCCCGTACAGCGGCACCTTGTTGCCCTGGATCAGGTTGGTGGCGAAAAACGGAATCAGCTTCTCGGGAAACTGGTAGGGACCGAACTGGTTGGAGCTGCGGGTCACCCGCACCGGCAGGTCGAAGGTCGAGTAGTAGCTGAGGGCGATCAGATCTGAGCCGGCCTTGGCCGCCGAGTACGGCGACCGGGGATCGAGCGGGTCGGTCTCGGTGAAGCTGCCGGCCTCGATCGAGCCGTAGACCTCGTCGGTCGAGATGTGGACCATCGCGTCCACCTCGACCTGCCGGGCGACATCGCAGACCACGTTGGTGCCGGTGCAGTTGGTTCGGACGAACACGTCGGGGCCGAGGATCGAGCGGTCGACGTGGCTTTCGGCAGCGAAGTGGACCACCGCGTCGTGGCCGGCCATCGCCTCGCTCACCGCGTCGCGGTCGCAGATGTCCCCGTGGACGAAGCGGTAGCGGGGGTCGTCCTCGACGTCGGCCAGGTTGGCCCGGTTACCGGCATAGGTCAATGCGTCAAACACCGTCACCTCATCATCGCTCGTGTCGAGCACATGACGGACGTAGTTGGAACCGATGAACCCGGCTCCGCCGGTGACGAACAGCTTCATATGAGTCCTTGCTGAGAGGTCCTGTTGAGGGGAGAGAGGTGATCAGGTGCGCAGTGCGGCGTGGGGACGCCACTGGGGCTCCAACGCATCGCGGCCGGGGTTGGCGGCATCCCGGTCGGACACCAGCGGGTCGACGAGCCCCCAATCGGCGTCGATCGCCGGATCGTTCCAAGCCACCCCCAGCTCGTCGGCCGGGTTGTAATAGCCGTCGACCAGGTAGGTGATCGTCATGTCGGTCAGGGCTGCGAACCCGTGGGCGACGCCGGGTGGGATGTAGACACCCAGGTGATTGTTGGGGCCGCCGTCAACCTCGCCGATGTCCAGGCACAGGGTGGCGCCGTCGGTGGGACCGCCGGCGCGCAGGTCGTGGAGGACCACCCTCGCCCAGCCGTTGGGGACGTACCAGTAATCGGACTGATGCAGGTGGTAGTGCAGGCCGACCACCGAGTTGGCCTGACGGTCGCCGCGGTTGCCTTGGATCATTTCCCGCTGACCGGGAAACCAGCTGCGCCGGTAGGTCTCGATGAACATGCCGCGGGCGTCACGGTGGATGTCGGGGGTGACGACGACCACGCCGTCGATCGTGTCGGATGGGTTCAGTTCGGCCATGGGCCAACCTCCAGGGTTGAGAACGACTTCGTGGGTTTACGCCAGCTCGACTGCGGAGTGATCCCCGAGCATCACCCGGGTTGCGTGGGGTCGACGGGTGCTGCGAACCACTTCGGTGTCGCGTCCCAGCAGCGAGTCGGTCAGGCGGGGCACCGACAGGATGCGGGCCCCCTCCATGATCACCGACTGATCGATCTCGGAATCGATCACCTCGCAGTTGGCTGCAATCGCCGTGAACGGTCCGATGTAGCTCGAGGTGATCGTCGAACCGCGTCCGATGATCGCCGGGCCACGCACCTCGGCGTTGATCAGCCGGGCCCCCGCCTCGATAACCACCCGGCCATCGACCGTCGAGTTCTCGTCGACGTCGCCGTCGATCCGCGGCTCGATGCTCTCGAGCACGCGGCGATTCGATTCGAGCAACGGGTCCTTCTTGCCGGTGTCGAGCCACCAGCCGTCGAGGAGGTCGTGATGGACCGGAACGTCGTGGTCGATCAGCCACTGGATGGCGTCGGTGATCTCCAGCTCGCCTCGGTCGGATGGCTCGATCGCCGCGACCGCCTCGTGAATCGCCGACGAGAACAGGTACACGCCGACCAGCGCCAGGTCGGACGGCGGATCCTCAGGCTTCTCGACCAGCCGCACCACGTGGCCGGCGGCGTCGAGTTCGGCCACCCCGAAGCGATGCGGCTCGGGCACCGGGGTCAACAGGATCTGGGCCGCCGGGCCGCTGTTCGACCGGTTTGAAACATCGAGCGACGGTGGCCGGGAATCGGCGTGCATGGTCCGCCAGCGGTCGATAAACCCGTCGAGGCCCTGCTGCAACATGTTGTCGCCCAGGTACATGACGAAATCGTCATCGCCGAGAAACTCCTGGGCGATCAGCACGCAATGCGCCAGCCCGAGCGGTTCGTCCTGGGTCAGGTAGGTGATGCTCACCCCGAAGTCGGAGCCGTCGCCCACCGCCATCTCGATCTCCGGCGCGGTCGCACCGACGATGATCCCGATCTCGGTGATCCCGGCAGCGGCCATATCCTCGATCCCGTAGAAAAGGATCGGTTTGTTGGCAACCGGCACCAACTGCTTGGCGCTGGTGTGGGTGATCGGGCGCAGACGCGTTCCAGCGCCGCCCGAGAGAATCAGGCCCTTCATCACCGCCGTTCTAGCAGGTCCAGCGAGGTTCCCCAGCGTCCGGCTTCGTGCCGAGCCCAGATTGATCGCCGGCCACGGCCCCGACGGTAGCGTCGTGGGTCGATGTCCGAGCCCTCTACGACCGAGAACGACGCCGACCGGACGCCGCCCGCACGGGAGCCGCCCGCACGGGAGCCGTCCGCACGGGAGCCCGCTGTTCAGGTCACCTCAGCGCAGGTGCCGTCGGTTCGGGTCGTGGTGCTCAATTGGAACGCCGCCGACCTGACGTCGCGCTGCATTCGATCGATCGAGGCCACCGAGTGGCCCCCGGGTGAGCTGGACCTGGTGCTCGTCGACAACGGGAGCATCGACGGCTCCGCCGAGGTGCTCGCCCGCCGCCATCCCGGCTGGAGGGTCATCCGCAATGGCGCCAACCTGGGTTTCGCCGAGGGGATCAACCGGGCGTTGCGCCCAGCCGACGCCGACTTCATTGCGTTGGTCAACAACGATGCCGTCGTCGACCGTGGCTGGCTTGCGCCCCTGGTCGACACCCTCGAGGCCCACCCGGAGGTCGGCGCCGCCGCCCCGCTGATCGTCTTCGATCGTTGGTTCGTGGACGTCGAGGTTGCAGTGGGTGGCGAGGGCGGCCGGGCCCGGCTGACCGAGGTATCGGTCGACGGGCAAGGCCGATGGTCCCAGGTGCTCGCCGGCCCAGGGGTGGCACGCCCGCCGCACTGGTCGATCCCACTTCGTCGCGAGCTCGAGGTGGCCAACGAGGGATCGATCGCCATACCGGTGCCCGCCGGCCTCACCGACGACGGTGACGGTGAGGGCGACCGCCAGGAACCGGCCTGGCTGGAGTTGACCTTCGAGAGCACCCGGCCGATCGCGCTTCGCTGCGGTGCATCGTCGGCGACCGGCGAGCCGATCGACGGCGTCGTGCGCCTCAGCCTTCCGGCCGGTGGACGACCCGGGCGCCGGGTCAACAGCCTGGGTACCGCGCTGACCGACCACTGCGAGGGCTACGAGCTGCGCCTCGGAGACCGCGTCGACAGCCTCGCCGAGCCAGAGGTCGTACCCGGCTTCACCGGGGGTGGCGTGCTGTTGCGCAGGGCTGCCCTGGCCGACGTGGGCCTGTTCGACCCCAGGTTCTTCATGTACTACGAGGACAGCGATCTGTCCTGGCGGATGCGACGGGCCGGATGGATGACCATGACCGCTCCGCATTCCGTACTCCACCATCAGCTCGGGGCGACCGCCGGGTCGTCGTGGTCCGGGTTCTTCTTCCTCAACTACCGAAATTGGCTGCTCACCGTCGCCCGCAATGGCTCGAGCACCGACGCCCGGCGAGCCCTCGGTGCCGCCTGGGGGAACTCCTGGCCGTTCGCCCGTCGCAACGTCGTGGGCAAGGTACGCCGGCTCCAGCGCCCCGACCTGGACATCACCCGCCGCTGGCTCGCGGTCATGGCCGGAACCGGTGCCTCCCTCCCCCGCGCCCTCGCCACCCGACTGGACGACCGTTGGCGCCGGGTGGGCACCTCGTCCACCGACGCGGTCGGCAGTCGCTGGCTGCGCACCTCGGCCCCGTCGGTCCCCCGGCCCGAGGTGGGGGGACCGACCATCGTCTTTATCGACGTGACCGACACGCTCGTCTCGCGCTGGCGAGCCGGCATCCAGCGGGCGGTCTCCGAGCTGGTCACCAGGCTGGCGCTCGACCACCTCGAGCTGTCGCTGGTGCTCATGCGGTGGAGTTCGCTCGATGGCGCCTACCGGCGTCTCGACGACGCCGAGACCGCCGCCTTCTTCGACCCCGAAGCCATGCCCAACCATCCTCCGCCGCCCCCGCCGGGTCGGGCGCCCCGTTGGCGCCGGACCGTGACCCGGGCGGCCGCCGTACCTCCGGTGCGGTCCCGCATCGACGCCACGCGCCGACGGACACAGCTTCGTCGACGCCCGGCCCACCACGGCGAGTTGATCATCGAGGAGTTCCCTGCCGGGTCGATCGTGTTGGACCTCGACGCCAGCTGGAACCTCGGCGACATTCCCCGTCGTGTGCTCTACCCCCGGCTGAGCAACGCCGGGGTCACCGTGGTCAGCCTGCTGCACGACGTCTTGCCGGTCACCCACCCTGATTGGTTCGACCCCAACCTGGCCCGGGTCTTCGTCGACCACGTCGACGCTGCACTCGCACACGCCGACGTCGTCGTCACCAGCTCACGATTCTCCGCCGGCGAGCTCCTGCGCCTTGCGGACGACCGCCCACGCGACCGTCGCCGGGGGCCGCTGGCGATCGAGGTCATCCCGCTGGGTGCCGACCCGGTTGCGCGTTCACCCCAACCTGTCGATCAAGGCCTTCTCGACCGCCTGGCCGAACGGCCGGTCGTCCTCGTCGTCGGCACCCTCGAACCCCGCAAGAACCATGCCGGGCTGCTCGACGCCTTCGAGTCCGTCGACGCCGATGCCACCCTGGTCATCGTTGGACGCCAGGGATGGAAGGCCGACGAGCTTGGTGAGCGCATCCGCACCCACCCGGGGTTCGGCGATCGGATCGTGTGGCCAGCCGAAGTGAATGACGCCACCCTCGATGCGCTGTACGAGCTGGCGACCGTCGTCGCCGTGCCGTCGCACGCCGAGGGCTACGGCCTGCCGGTCGTCGAGGCGCTTCGGCACGGCTGTCGGGTCGTCTCCTCGACGGGCGGCTCGCTACGCGAGATCGGCGGCGAGCTGGTCACCTACGTCGAAGCCACCGACCCCAACGCCCTCGCCGTTGCGTTGGACGAGGCCCTCACCGACGGGTTCGACCGTGCCGCCGACGTCGAGTTACCCACCTGGGACGCCGGCGCCTCTGCGTTGGCCGAGATCCTGGTTCGCGCAGATCCCAGGGGACAGGGCTGAGTCGTCCGACTTTCAGACGCCGACCGGCTGCCGACCGGCCGGCGCTGAGTTGCCATTGGACGTGGCTACGGAGGCGACCGGCGCCTCCAGCGGCGCCGGCATGCACTGGTCGGTCAGCTCGACCACCTTGATCTGGTCCCGGTTCTCCCAGGTGATCTCGTTGGCCGGATCGCGACGGATCTTGAACTCCCGGAAGCTCATCTCCAGGGCGTCGAAGGCCAGGTAACGGCCGATCAGCGGGTCGCCGAGATCGAGGATGTACTTGATCGTCTCGACCGCCTGGATGCACCCCACGATGCCGGGCAGCACGCCGAGCACGCCGGCCTCGGCGCACGACGGCGCCATCTCGGGTGGCGGGGGCTCGGGCAGCAGGTCACGGTAGGTGGGCCCGTTCTTGGGGTCGAACACGGTGACGTGCCCCTCGAAGCGGAAGATCGAGCCGTGCACGACCGGGATGCCCAACTTCACCGAGGCATCGTTGAGCATGTACCGAACGGGGAAGTTGTCCGCCCCGTCGACGACCAGGTCGTACCCGGAGATGATGTCCTCGATGTTGTCTGCGTCAAGGCGCACGTCGTGGGTGATCACCTTGACGTCCGGGTTGAGCTTCTCGATCGCCTCCTTGGCGGAGTCGACCTTGCGCATGCCGATCCGGTCGACGTTGTGCAGGATCTGGCGCTGCAGGTTGGAGCGGTCGACGACGTCCATATCGACGATGCCGAGCGTGCCGACACCCGCCGCCGCCAGGTACAGGCCCGACGGGCTGCCGAGGCCGCCGGCGCCGAGCAGCAGCACCTTGGCATCGAGCAGCTTCATCTGACCTTCCTCGCCCACCTCGGGCAGCAGCAGATGGCGCTTGTAGCGGTCCTTCTGGTCGGGATCGAGGCTCTGGGGCACCTTCCACTCGCGGCCCTCGTCCTTCCACTTGCCGAACCCGCCGGCCATCGACGCCACGTCGGTGTAACCCAGTTCCGCAAGCGTCTTGGCCGCGAAGACCGAACGCACGCCGCCTGCGCACTGCACGATCAGCGGCGTGTCCTTGTCGGGCAGGCGCATCTCGATCTGGCTCTCGAGGTGGCCACGGGGGATGAACAACGCCCCGGGTACTGCACCCGCCTCGTACTCGTCGGCCTCGCGCACGTCGAGGATCATCGAGCCCTGGTCGCGCAGCCGGTCGGAGGTCTCGGTATCGACCTCACGAATCTGCTGCTTGGTCGTCTTGAGGAGGTCACGGAAGTTGGCCATCGATCACGCTCGTTGCTCGGGGTTGGTGCACTCCCGGGGAAAGTCTCCGGGCTCGCTTGACATAAACCCTACCAACCTGGTCGACATTCCCGCCAAGCGGGCCGGCCGCCCTGCGCGTGACCACCCGATGAGGCCGCTCGGTAGGTTGAGGCCATGGCCACGACTCACCCGACCGCCGATCCCGAAGCCGTGCGACGGGCCGCTCAGCTGGTCGCCGACGCCCGGCGGATCGTCGTGCTGACCGGTGCCGGCATTTCGACCGACTCGGGCATCCCCGACTTTCGAGGCCCTGACGGCATGTGGACCCGAAACCCGGAGACGGAAAAGCTCTCGACGATCGATCACTACCTGGCCGGCCCCGAGGTGCGGGAGCGGGCTTGGCGCGCCCGCATGGACCACCCGGCCTGGCGCGCCGATCCCAACCCCGGCCACACCGCGCTCGCCGAGCTCGGGCGAACCGGCCGCCTGGCACTCACCGTCACCCAGAACATCGACGGTCTCCACGTCGAGTCGGGGCTGCCGACCGAGAAGGTCGTCGAGGTTCACGGCACGATGCGCCAGGTTCGCTGTGTCGGCTGCGGGATCACGTCGCCGATGCAGACCACCCTCGACCGGGTGCGCGCCGGCGAGGCCGATCCTCCTTGTCAGCTCTGCGGCAGCATCCTGAAGTCGGCCACGATCTTCTTCGGTGAGGCGCTGGTTGCGGCCGACCTCAATCGAGTGTTCGCCGCCGCGGCCCAGGCCGACCTGCTGTTGAGCGTCGGCACCACACTGCAGGTGTACCCGGTGGCCGACATGGTGCCGATCGCCGCCTCCAACGGCGCGTCGATCGTGATCGTCAACGGCGAACCCACGCCGATGGACGATCTGGCCGACGTGGTCGTGCTCGGTTCGATCTCCGAGGTGCTGCCCGCCATCATCGACACCTGAGCGAGACGGCACCCCGAGCGAGACGGGAGCCGAACAAGGCGGCACCCGAGCGAGACGAGAGCCGAGCAAGACGGCACCCGAGCGAGACGGCACCCGAGCGCCGCTTCACCCAAACAAGGCGACGACCGCTCGGACGGGATCAAATGCTCGCCGTCTCGCCCGAACCCACCAGACCCCCTCCCAGGCGGTCGTGCGAAAGTCTCACCGCCAACTTTTGCATGGTGGTGATGCGTAACCCGGCGGTCAGACTTTCGCAGCATGCCGGCTGGACCGGGGCGCCCGATCGGCGGCGCTGCTCGGCGGCGCTGCTCGGCGGCGCTGCTCGGCGATGCCCGAGGCGCAGGCTCCATGGGGACCGCCGACATAACGCGGTGGAGGACCCGCCCGGGGCGTGGTCCCCGTTGCCGAATTATCCGGCCCGGCAGACGCTGTTCTCATGAGCGAGCGGGCCTTGGTTCAGTTGGCGACGCGTCAGCACGGTTTGGTGACGACCCAGCAGGCTGCGCAACTCGGCTTCGACCGAGGATCGGTGACCTCTGCGGTGGCAAAGGGGCGCTGGCGTCGAGCGGGCATCGGCGTGCTGGCGTTGGGGGCCACGCCGGCCACGCTTCATCAGCGGACGCTCGCAGCAGTGTTGAGCATCGGCGAGGCATGGGCAAGCCACAGCACGGCCGCCCGCGTGTGGGGATGGGAGGTGCGTCATGCCCGGGTGGAGGTGATCGTGCCCGGCGGGCGCAAGGTTGAGCGTCGCAACGTGCGGGTGCACCGAAGTACCCGCCTGGACCCTGAGGATGTGGCACTCGCCGACGGCATTCCCGTCACCAGCCCGGCTCGGACCCTGATCGACCTGTCCGGCCGCATCACGGTTGATGAACTGGCCACCTGCCTGGACACGGCGCTACGTCGTCGCCAGGCCACGATCGATGCCGTCGACGCCATGGTCATCGCCACGCAAGCGACGTACGGGCGGCGTCCCCGTGTGCTGAGCGACCTCGTGGAGCTTCGGCGCTGCGCAGGTCCAGCGGAGAGCCCGCTCGAAGCCCGGGTACTCCGAGTGCTGACCCAGGCGGGCGTCCCTCTCCCCACATGCCAGCATCGAATCACGGTCGGCGTGAAGGAGTACCGGCTGGACATGGCCTGGGTGGATGCACAGGTGTTCTCCGAAGCCGACGGATTCGAACACCACGAAAGCCGCAAGGCCTTTGATGCCGATCGTCATCGCACCAATCACCTGGCCGCCGCGGGGTGGACCGGGGTTCACCTCACGTCGGCCTTTTCCGACGACGAGATCGTCGAGGCGGTGCGCAACGTGCTCGCATTGGCGAAGCGGCCCGACCGTAGGCAGTAAGCCACGGTGGCGGGCGGTAGGGCGAGGCGATGGAGAGGGCTCGCCGTGGCGAAGCGAGGCGATGGAGAGGGCTCGCCGTGGCGAAGCGAGGCGATGGAGAGGGCTCGC
>NZ_DAOLGP010000001.1:30908-78023 GCF_035329545.1 Candidatus Neomicrothrix sp. | reverse complement strand
CGTGGCGAAGCGAGGAGGCGAGGTCAGGTCAGGTCGGTATCAGGCCAGATCCACAGACGTACCCGAATCCAGACCTCCTCGACGACCAGCAACGCAGCGACCACCGCCAGGCACAGTCCCCACTGGTGCCAGGTGAGCCCGACCGTGTCGAAGATGCGCTGGAGCACCGGCACCTCGACGACCGCCACCTGCATGGCGCTGACCGCCGCGATCGTCAGCCACAGCGCAGGGTTGGTGAGCGTGTGGCGGCGGAACACCCCTCGGCCGTCGGACCGGACGATGAGCGAGTTGACCAGCTGCGCAAACACAAACGTGGTGAAGGCCATCGTCGACGCCAGCAGCGCGTCGGCGCTGCGGTATCGGATCAGCACCCAGATGATCGCGGCCGACATCACGGCCGTGGTCGACAGGATTCGGCGGAGACGCGTGTTGGTCAGGATCGGCTCGGTGCGGCCCAGTGGGCTGCGCTTCATCACGTCCGGCGCCGGCGGATCGACACCCAGGCTCATCGCCGGGGGGCCGTCGGCGATGATGTTGACGAACAGGATCTGGATCGGGCTGAACGGAATGGGCAGGTCGAGGATCCGAGCGGTGAGGATCGTGGCGACCGCCGCCAGGCTGGTCGTCAGCTGGAAGCGCACGAAGTGCACGATGTTGGAGCGGATCGCCCGGCCCCCCTCGACCGCTGCGACGATCGTGGCGAAGTTGTCGTCGGCCAGCACCAGGTCGCTGGCCTCCTTGGTGACCTCGGTGCCGGTGATGCCCATCGCCACACCGATCTCGGCCCTGCGCAACGCCGCCGCGTCGTTGACCCCGTCGCCGGTCATCGCCACGACCTCGTCGTTGGCCTGGAGGGCACGCACCACCCGCACCTTGTGCTCGGGTGACACCCGGGCGCACACCGAGATCGCCTCGATCCTGCCGGCCAGCTCGTCGTCGGTCATGTCGTCCAGATCTGCGCCGGTGACCACCTCGCCGTCGAGGCCGAGCTGCCGACCGATCGCCGCGGCGGTGGTGGCGTGATCGCCGGTGATCATCTTGACGGCGATGCCGGCGTCGCGGCACTCACCGATGGCAACGCCGGCCTCCTGGCGGGGCGGGTCGAGGATTCCGACCACACCGTAGAGCACCAGGTCGTCGAGCTCGTCCTCGGGATCCCCGTCCCAGTCGGCCGCCAGGTCCCTGCCTGCAATGGCCAGCACCCGCAGGCCGTCCGCGCCCAGGGCCCGCATCACCTCGGCGATCTCCGCGCTGCGGGCCTCGTCGAGGTCGGCGATGCCGCCGGGGACGAGCAGCGAGGTGCACCGACCGAACACCACGTCGCTGCCCCCCTTGACCGCCAGCAACCGCCCGGAACCGCCGAAGGGGTCCTCGGTCACCGTCGCCATCAGCTTCCGGGTCGAATCGAATGGCAGCACCGCCAGGCGGGGCCACTCGGCCCGAATCGTCTCGGCGGTCACCCCCGCCTTGCCGGCGAGCACAATCAGCGCACCCTCGGTCGGATCGCCGACCAGCTCGTGGACGCCGTCGGGACCGGTCCGCAAAACTGCATCGCTCGCCAGGGCGGCAGCGGTGACGAGGCGATGCATCGTGTCGGTGTCGGGCGGATCGATCGCCCCGACGGGGCCATAGCCCAGCCCATCGATCTCGTAGGTTCGACCGCCGCACCAGGCGTGCGTGGCCGTCATCTGGTGCAGGGTGAGCGTGCCGGTCTTGTCCGAACAGATCACGGTCGTTGAGCCGAGCGTCTCGACAGATGCCAGGCGCTTGACGATGGCATTGTGTTCGGCCATCCGTCGCACGCCGAGGGCGAGCGTGACCGTGACGACGGCGGGAAGCCCCTCGGGGATGGCGGCAACCGCCAGCGCCACGCCACCCAGGATCGCCTCGGCAAAGGTGTCGCCCCGCAACATGCCGACGGCGATGACCAAGGCGACCGCGACGCCGGCGATCAGCGCCAGGCGCTTGCCCAACCGCTCGAGCTCCTGCTGCAGGGGGGTCAGCCCGGCCTCGTCGGCCGAGATCATGCCCGCCAGCCGCCCGAGCTCGGTCGCCATGCCGGTCTCGGTGATCAGCAGCTCGGCGGTGCCGCGCACCACCGTCGTGTTCATGTGACCGATGTTGGATCGATCGGCAAGCGCCACGTCGCCCTGGCCGTCGACCCGATCGGCGGGCAGCGGGGCCGCATCCTTGTCGGCGGGAACCGACTCACCGGTGAGGGTGCTCTCGTCGACAGACAACGAGGTGGCCAGCACGAAGCGACCGTCGGCGGGGATCCGGTCCCCCGGCTTGAGAAGCACCAGATCACCGGGCACGACCTCGGCGGACGCGATCTCCTCGATCGAGCCGTTCCGCCGTACCCGCGCCTGGGTGGTCAGCATGCTCGACAGCGCTTCCATCGCCTGGTCGGCCCGCTGTTCCTGGACGAAGCCGAGCAACGCGTTGATGACGACGACCACCCCGATCACGATCGGGTCCTTGAAGTCGCCGACCGCAGCCGAGATGACCGCAGCCCCGAGCAAAAGCAGGATGAGCACGCCGCGAAACTGGTCGAGCAAGCGCTTCCACCAGGGCCGCTTGGGTTCGCCCACCAGTTCGTTTGGGCCGGTCAGTTCCCGCCGCCGGTCAGCCTCCACGTCGCTCAGGCCCCGCTGAAGGTCGACGTCGAGCTGGTCGGCCGACTCGGCCAGATCGAGGCAATACCAGGGTGACCGAGGCTCGACGAAGCGACCCTCGGTTGGCCCAGCGGCATCGATCGTCGGCCGGGAGGCGGGAGGTGTCATCGGGAGTCCATCAACAGGTCGGTTTCGTTCGTCGCCATGGCCGTCGTCGACCGGGTGTTCGGGCGTCGCTCGTCGGAGCAGAGACCGTCCCGACCCGCATCATACCGGCACCCACCTGCTGTCGTTCAGGCGTCCTGGGCTACGTTGCCTGGCAGCGGCAGCGCCCCCTGGCCACCGCCGACCGCCGCTTCTGTCGCCCAAACGCTCAGCCATGGACCGCTCGCTGTGACCTGCCCACACTGCCACGCCGATACCCTCGATGATGCCCGGTTCTGCACCCACTGCGGGGCGACGCTCAACGCTTCGGCCCCGGGTGTGGGCGATCGGTCGCAGACGCCCGGGGGTGTTCGTCCGACCGCCGGGAAAAGCGCAGGCCGGGACGCAAACCAGGACGTGGGCAACCGAGCTTCAGCTGACGACGAAGGACCGCTCGTTGTTCAACGGCGACGCCGCTCCGAGGTGCCCGCCGCGGACGGATTGGCGAAGACGGACGCCGTCGATGTGGTGACACCTCCTCGACCGCCGCAGGAAGACGGAACGTCGACCCAGGTCAACCCGCAAATCGACCCGGCCGGATCGCAGCCGCCGGAATCGCCGTCGGCGCCGACCTCGCCCACCGGGGGCACACCGACCTCGGTCACGCCGGGCATTCCCGCCGCTCCGTCGGCCTGGGACCAGCCGGACGGCGGGGCGGCGACGGCGGTGCACGACCTGTCGAGCCCGGAGCCGCCCCGAGCCGCCGCGAAGCCGCTTCCCGCGCCCGCTCCCAGCAGCGTCTGGTCGGCCCCTGCACCGCTGGCGGCGCCACGCCGGGTGCAGCCGCCGTCCGAATCCGGGTCGACGCCGGGGTCGGGGCGCTGGGCCAGGGTGGTCGCCGGGGTGGTCTCGGTGTGGCTACCGGTCAGCGCTTTGATCTACGTCGTACTCGACCAGGGCAAGCTGCTCGAGCGGTCAGGGCTTGAGCTGGTCGCCATCGCAGCACCGACGCGACTGTCGTGGGGTGTCTGGTCTTCGACCGCAGCGCCGCTGGCGTGGACGGTATCGCTGCGGGCGCTGGCGCTACTTGCCGGCTTTGGGGCGCTCGTCATCCTCGCCGCATGGATGGCCCGCAACCGCAAGGCGATGCAGATCGGCCTGATCGCGACCGGCGCGACCGTGCTGACCTTCGGGGTCGTCCAGCTCGTGTGGTTGATCGTCGGGCTCGACCTGATCACCGGTCTGACCGTCGGCCAGGAGATCCGCCAGATCTACGTTCCCGCCGGCGTCAGTATCGCGGTTGGCGTGCTACTCGCCTGCCTGGCACCGGTTGCCAGCCGGTCCAAGCACTGAGGAGCCGCTCAGGCACCCCGGATCAAGGGATTCTCAATTTTTAAATCACTTTCACCCTTACGGTGAAAAGGTTATGTTGAAGGTCGGTCACCAAGCTCGCACCGAGGAGGCCCATCATGACGTGCCCACTGATCATCGGCCCATACCACCCACCCAAGACCTTCCAGCGCTACCCGTCGGCACCGGCCGGAGCGTTGCTGGTCGCTCACCTCCGACGCAATCGCTTCGAGGTGATCCTGCCCGCAACCGAGCCCGGGCTACTCAAGGCTCTGCGTCTCGGCGTCTACTACGTCGTTCGCCGCCACAGCGGCATCAACGAAGATGTCCATCATGCCCTGACGCGTGACATCGAGGTGGAGTTCAAGTTCAAGTACTCCTTCACGCTGGAGCTGAGCAACGAGGCCCAGCCGAAGCCCAACGGCCGGCGTACCGCCGGCGATGTGAAGGACGCATCCAACGCGCTGAAGGAGAACGCCATCGAGGCGGTGCGCTACTACAGCGAGCACGCCGACCCGGTGGTGCTGTTCCGTGCGCGCCTCCGCCAGAAGCTCAACGAACTGGCACGAGAGCACTCGAGGCCCGACATCGGCGAGCTCTACGACCGGGTGCTCGGGCTGAAGCAGTCCGGCTGTAAGGACTTCACCGAGACGCGAGGCATGAAGGTGTGCCTCGAACAGTTCAGCGTCTCGGTGCAACCGAGAGGCTTCGGCACGGCCGCCTGAAGGCGGAAACACCGTCGCAACACCCTTTGTGCCAACAGGACGAGGTCCGGAGGCCCGATAGCCTGCGGCTCCGTGGAACCGCAGCGACCGTTCGTTATCGGGATCGCCGGAGGGTCGGGTTCGGGCAAGACGACGGTCACCCGGTCGATCGTCGAGGCCGTCAACCTCGTCAACGTGACGATGCTCACCGTCGACAGCTACTACTTCGACCAGTCCGACCGGCCGATGTCGGAGCGGGCACAGGTCAACTACGACTCCCCCGCTGCGTTCGAGTGGCCACTCGTCTTCGAGCACCTCAACCGTTTGCGATCGGGCGTTGCGGTCGAGGTGCCGGTGTACGACTTCACCACCCACACCCGGTCGTCGATCACCGAGCCTGCCCACCCCGGAGCGGTGATCGTCGTCGACGGGATTCTCGTGCTGCACGACCCCGACCTGCGAGAACTGCTCGACCTGGCCGTCTATCTCGACGTCGACGACGACCTCCGCTTCATCCGGCGGATGGAGCGCGACGTGACCGAGCGAGGGCGAACGACCGAGACGGTCGTGCGCCAGTACCTGACCACCGTCCGTCCCAGCCACGTACAGTTCGTCGAGCCAACCCGACGTTTCGCCGACGTCATCATCCCTCACGGTGGACGCAACACTTCGGCGATCTCGATGCTGGTGGCGCTGATCCGCGAGCGGGTGGCGTTGGCGACCACCGAGCCCAGCACCGGCTGACACCTCGTGACCGAGACGCTGTTCGCGTTCCGAGACGTGATCGTCGCCAGTGGGGTCGTCCAGCGGCTTGCGCTGGGGATGGCCGACATCGCTCAGGGCGGCATCACCGTCGTCTCGGGGCCTTCCGGCGCTGGTAAGTCCACGATGTTGCGGTGTTGCAATCGGCTCGTGGTGCCGTCGTCCGGGACGGTCACCTACCGGGGCGTCGACGTCGCCGACTGGGAGGCCCGAGCGCTCCGACGCGACGTCGGCATGGTCTTTCAGCGGCCGATCCCGTTCCCCGGCACGGTTGCCGACAACCTGCGCACCGCGGTTGCGCTGAGCGACGACGAGGTGTCGTCGCTTCTGAGATCCGTGGCGCTCGAGCCATCGATGGCCGATCGTGAGGCCACCGGGCTGTCGGGAGGCGAGGCGCAGCGGATGTGCCTGGCCCGGACGCTCACCACTCGGCCGTCGGTCCTGCTCGCCGACGAGCCGACATCCAGCCTCGACCCCGAGGCGACGGCCCACCTCGAGACGCTGGCACTCAGCCTGGCCCAAGGCGGCACCACCCTGGTGTGGGTGACCCACGATCCCCAACAGGCCGAGCGGCTGGCCGACCACCACCTTCGACTCGGCCCGCCTTGATCGCCCAATCCGGCGCCACCGAGCCGACGACGTGGGGTCTGGCAGCATCGGCGATCCTGGTGGCCCTTGCGCTGGCGGTATCGGCCTGGCGACGGCTCGGTGTGGAGCGGTCGCTGTTGTGGGCTGCGCTACGCGCAGCGGGCCAGCTGGCGCTGATCGGCGGGGCGCTCACGCTGGTCGTCGGCGACGGCGCGCCGCTGGCGTGGAGTTGGTGCTGGCTGGTCGCCATGGTGCTCTTCGCTGCGATCACGGTTCGCCGACGTGCCCCCGAGGTGCCCGCAGCGTTCCCCCTGGCCCTTATCGCCTTCTCGACCACGACGATCATCTCACTCGGTGTCCTATTCGGTGCAGGGATCTTTCCGATGACGTCGCGCACCATCGTGCCGCTGGCCGGCATGGTGATCGGCAACTCGTTGTCTTCGACCGTCCTGGCCGCTCGTCGCACGATCGAGGAGCTTCGAGAACAACGCGACCGGGTCGAGGCACGGTTGGCGCTGGGCCTTTCGGGCCGCCAGGCCGTCCAGCCCCAGTTGCGAGCCGCGTCACGAACGGCCCTCATCCCCCAGATCGAGACGACCAAGTCGGTGGGGCTGGTCTTTTTGCCCGGGGCGATGGTCGGATTGATTCTGGCCGGAGTGGAGCCGGCGGCCGCGGTGAGGGTGCAGCTGGCGGTGATGTACCTCATCCTCGGTTCGGTGGCGGTGACGACGACCGTGATGGCGATCGGGTTGAGCACCCGGTTGATCACCGCCGACGATCGCCTGGTGGAACTCCCGCCGGCCGAGTGAGATCGTCAGCCGGCGACGTCGACGATGACCACCTCATCGTCGGTTGCGTAGGCCAGGCGCCGGTCGCCGAGCGACTGCACCCCGAACCGGCAATCGTCCGCCACCAGCGGTCCGGAGCCCCCTTGGGGGTTGTCTGCATCGACGAGCACCAGCTCGCCGGTGGCGTAATAGCAGATGGCCAAGGTGCGGTCGTCGAGCACCGCCAGTCCGGAGGGCACCCGGGTGTCGGTCCAGGAGGCCACCTTCTCGGAACGGGCGGCGGTCAGGCGCAACAGCCGCTCAGGGTTATCGCCCGGGGCGTTGTCGGCGACCCACACCGTGTTCTTCCCATCGGTCCCCAGCGCGAATGGGTTGTTGAGCCCCGTGGCGAACGGGCTGGCCTCACCCGAATCGTTGACGACGAGCAGCTTTCCGTTGGCGGTGTCGGGCAGCGGACTCGACTCGGAGTCGAGCAGGTCGCCGACCCCGACCACGAGCGTGTCCTGTTCGGCGGTATCGCCGCCCAGCACGGCCAGACGGCCACCGTTTGATCGCTCCGCAGCAACCGGCCCGTCCCAACGACGGGTGAGCTTCCCCGGGGAGCCGGCGACCTCGTCGATCACGAGGTGGCCGTCGGTGGCTGTGTAGGAGACGAGCAGGGTGCCCTCGGTGTCGATGGCGAGATCGAGCAGTCCGCCCTGTTCCAGATCGGTGTCGAGGTCGTCGACGGTGAACAGCGCCTCGGCCTCACCCGAGTCCGGGTCGACCTTCGACACCCGTCCGCTGAGACGTTCGCCGACAAACAGTTGACCGTCTTCGTCAACGGCCAACGCCGTCGCCTCCTCGGCCGGAAACCGCGCCACGACCTGCGAGGCCAGCTCGGCCGGATCGCCAGACGGCTGAGGTCCGGAATCGGCCGTAGAATCCTCCGTCGAGGAGCAGCCCACGGCGAGGAGCACGAGGCCTGCCGCCCATCGGCCTGTGCGATGTCGGGCACCAGCGGCCACGGACCGCCGTCGGCTGGCCAACGTTCTCACTCCCCACTCCTCCGATGTTCCATCGATGCTCCCGGGCGACCTTCTCGCCCACCAAGGCAACCTATCGGGCCGAGGCCCGGCACGGCATCGAGGGTGGCTCGCCGGGACCGATACCGTGGCATGGGTGTCACCGCCTACGCCGCTCCGCTTCACCGTCTCCCGACCCCTGGCAACCGGTGCCGCCGCCGTTGCGGCCTCGGGGTCGCTTCGGGTGCTGCCCGGACGGGTCCCGGGCGGTGCGGCGCGCTGGCAGCGCACCAACCACCGGGCCGAACCGGTCACCCTGCTCGGAGGCCCGGCGGCGGTCATCGGGCTGGCCTCCGGCGTGATGGTGGGGACGGTGATCGCAGGCGACGCTCCGGCGAGCGCAACGCCCGGGTTGGTCGCCGTCGTGGGGGCGGGCCTCGCCGGCGGTCTCGATGATCTGTTCGGCGTCACCGACACCAAGGGGATCGGGGGGCATCTCCGGGCATTGGCCCGTGGCGAGGTGACCACCGGGGCGGTCAAGACCGTCGCCATCGGCGCCGCCGGCCTGCTGGCCGCCACCCTGGGATCCCGTGGCCGATCCCACCCGCTGGTCGTGGCGGCGGACGGCGCACTGATCGCCGGTTCTGCCAACCTGATCAACCTCTTCGACCTCCGGCCGGGCCGGGCACTCAAGGTTTCACTCCTCGTCGCAACCGCTTTGGCGGCCGTCCCGGCGCAGCGTCAGCCAGGCCCCGAGTCCGGCGCGGTGATCGGCACGGCGCTCGGGCTGCTCGGCGACGATCTCGCCGAGCGGGCGATGCTGGGCGATACCGGAGCCAACGCACTCGGGGCGGCACTGGCGGTCGACGCGGTTCGTCGCTGGTCACCCAGGGCCCGCCACCTCGCGCTGGCCGGCGTGATCGCCACCACCCTGGCCAGCGAACGGGTCAGCTTCACCAAGCTGATCGCCGACACGCCCGTGCTCAACGCTCTCGACCAACTCGGCCGACGCAATGCACCATCGCTGGGGGGCACATCATGAACGACGAGCACGGCACGAACGAGGAGCAGGTCATCAGCGCAACGAAAGCTCCTGCAGGCCTGGCGACGATCGCACTGCGCCCGGCCGTCGCGCTGCTCGTCGAGGGACCGGCCTCGGTCGGTGAGCTCGTCGCCGCCAGCGGTATCTCGCGGCGGGGTATCGAGGCGCTGCTCGCAGGTTTGACGACCGCCGCCGGCGATGAAGAGGCCACACCTGGCCTGAGCCTCGCGGACGACCGCTGGGAGCTCTCCGACCCGTTGCGGGCCGAGCTGATCGAAGGCTGGGCACTCGACGGGCCCTCGGAATCAGGAGCCTTCACCGACCCGGAACTGCACACCCGCTTCGAGGCCTGGTCGCTCGGGCTGGACGCACCGCGTCGGGATCTCGATCACCGCCCGGCCACCCACGACGGCGTAGCCGCCCGCCTCGACGTGCTCGACCGCCACCTCGATCTGCGGGGCGCCCACGTGCTCGTGCTGGGCGGACGCGACCTCGACGCCCACGCGCTCGCCGCCGACGGCCGGGCTGAAGAGGTGGCCGTCGTCGACGTCGACGACTCCGTCCTCGCGACCCTCGGGTCGACCGGCCTGGACGGGCGCGGACCGCTGTTGCGGTGGTGTGACGTGCGGGTTGGTCTGCCCCGATCGCTGGCCGACTGGGCCGACCTGGTCATCGTCAACCCGCCCTTCACTCCGGAGGGCATGGCCGCGTTCCTCGCCGTCGCCACCGATGCGCTGGCGGGGCCCGACGGGCGGGTGGCGGTGACCTACGGTTTCGGCGAGACCCGTGCGACCCTCGGCTGGCAGGTGCAGCGCGAGATGATGCGCGCCGCCTTCGCCATCTCGGCCATGTGGCCCGACGTCGTCACCTACGCAGGTGCCGAAGCGATCGGCGGCCGCGCCGACCTGTATCTGCTCGCACCGACCGGCCGCGAGGGCACCCAGGGCGAGGCGGCCGAAAACCTCTACTCCCAGGGTCCGGCCGCTGCTCGTTCGGCGATCGAGGCCGACTCGGCGCCGCTGAGCGCCGCCACCGAGGAGGCCGGACCGGACGCCCAGGTGATCGGGGTCCGGCGCTTGATCGGTGGCGACCAGGCGCCCAAGCTGCGCAGCGGAGCGGTCCCGGTCGTCGACCTGCGCGGCGATCCGGGGGCATGGTTGCCCCGAGCCCTCCTGGCGCTGGCGGCGCCCTCTGCGGTGCTCGTGTGCGACGTCGACACAGCCGACCGCAGCGCCGATCCCGAGCAGCGGGATACGACCGGAGGCCGCGGCTGGGTCGAGGCCCACCTGTCGAGGTGGTGGCGCCTCGAACCGGCCCAGCGGGCGGTAGCGGGGGCCGACCTGCTGGTCGCCCGCCGAATCGACGGCGAGGCCCCGGCCTCACCTGCCGGCCCGCCGCTGGTCGGACGCGGGCATGCCAACCCCCGCAACGTGATCGCCGAGTGGCTGACCCGGTCTTCGGAGATCGATCCCCCACCCACGCGTCGCCAGGCCCGGGCCGCAGCGAGCGACCACCTCGCCTCGCTCGGTGCGACGGTGCGTCCCGGTGACTCGCTGCTCGACCTTCCCCTCGATCGGATCGCAGCGCTGCTCACCGACCCGGCACCGGCGTCGAGCTGACACCACGGGGGTCCGGCGGACCCGTTGGGACTCAGGGGAGGCGGTCGAGCGCAGCGGTCAGGTCGGCGACCAGGTCGGCCGCATCCTCGATGCCCACCGAACAGCGCACCAGCGAGGCGGGCACCTCGAGGGGCGAACCGGCTGCGGACGCGTGCGTCATCCGACCCGGATGTTCGATCAGGCTCTCGACTGCGCCGAGCGACTCGGCCAGCGTGAACAGCTCGGTGTGGCTGACCACCTCGAGCGCCGCCGCCTCGCCGCCTCGACACTCGAAGCTCACCATGCCGCCAAACCCGGACATCTGCCGGGCGGCCACCCGGTGGGTGGGGTGGCTCTCCAACCCCGGGTAGCGCACGCGCTCGACCTGCGGGTGGGCCTGGAGCGCCTCGGCGATCACGGCGGCGTTGGCGCTGTGCCGCTCCATGCGGACGTCCAAAGTCTTGAGGCCCCGCAGCACCAGATAGCAGTCGAAGGGCGAGGGCACCGCGCCGACGGCGTTCTGCAGGTAGCGCAGCCGCTGGGCCAGCTCCTCATCGGAGGTGGCGACGATGCCACCGACCACGTCGGAGTGGCCACCCAGGTACTTGGTGGCGGAGTGCACGACGACGTCGGCGCCGTGCTCCAAAGGACGCTGGAGCGCCGGGGTGGCGAAGGTGTTGTCGACCACCAGGATCGCCCCGTGGGCGTGGGCCACCTCGGCGATCGCCGTGATGTCCAGGCAGGTGAGCAGCGGGTTGGTCGGCGTCTCGAGCCACACCATCGTCGCATCGTCGGGCCAGTTGGCCTCCAGCTTGCCCGGGTCGGTCAGGTCGAAGGCCAGGTGATCGCGGCCTTCGACGGCATGGACCGCCGAGATCAGCCGGTACGTGCCGCCGTAGGCGTCGTCGCCGAGCACGATCCTGCTGCCGGGCGCAACCAGCCGGAGCAGTGCGTCCTCGGCCGACAGCCCCGAGGCGAAGGCCACCGCATCGGTGCCTCCCTCCAGGCTGGCCAGGCAGGCCTCGTAGGCGACGCGCGTTGGGTTGCCCGTGCGGCCGTATTCGAAGCCGCCCATCAGCTCGCCCACCTCGGGCTGGGCGAAGGTGGTGGCCAGGCTGATCGGGGTGACGACCGCGCCGGTGATCGGGTCGTGGGGCTGGCCGGCGTGGATCGCCCGGGTGGCGAAACCGTGGGCCCGTCCGGGCGTGGCGTCAGTCGACATGGCGATCTCCTCCCAGGTCATCCCCAAATTCGAGAAACTCCAGCACGTCGCTGCGGGTCAGGATGCAACAGGGCCTGCCGCCGCCCAGCACGAGGAGGGCGGTGGCGGTGCGAAGCTGCTCGATCGCCAAATTGACCTCCTGGCCGATCCCGATCGTCGGCAGGCTGGGGCCCAGCACCGACTCGACCGGTAGGTCCAAGGTGGCCCGATCGTCGGCGGCGGCCCGCATCAGCACCAGTTCGTCGACGGAGCCCATCACCTCGGCGGCGGCGAAGGGCGGCGTGTTCTTGCATACCGGCAGCTGGCTGATGCCGTTGGTGCGCATCACGTCGATCGCCTCCCGCACCGGCTGCTCGGGGTTGACGTACAGCAGGTCGCGCGGCCCGCCCGAGCGCTCGATGGCGTCGGCCAACGTCGGCCCGGACGACGTCGTGAACCCGAAGTTGGCCATCCAGTCGTCGTTGAACACCTTGGACAGGTAGCCCCGCCCCGAGTCCGGGTTGAGGACGACGACCAGGTCGTCGGGCCCGGCCGCGGCGGCCACCCGCAGGGCTGCGGCCACGGCCATGCCACCCGAACCGCCGACCAGGATGCCCTCGGTGCGGGCCACCCGTCGGGCCATCGAGAAGCTGTCGGCGTCGGACACGGCGATGATGCCGTCGTAGAGGTCGGTGTTCCAAGCGTCGGGGAAGAAGTCCTCGCCGACCCCTTCGACCAGGTAGGGCCGCCCGGAGCCACCGGAGAACACCGACCCTTCGGGGTCGGCTGCGATGATCTGAATCTCGGGGTTCTGCGCCTTGAGGTACGTCGCCACGCCGGTGATCGTGCCGCAGGTGCCGGCGCCGGCGACGAAGTGGGTGATGCGCCCCTCGGTCTGTGCCCACAGCTCGGGGCCGGTCGAGGCGGTGTGGGCGGCCGGGTTGGACGGGTTGGCGTACTGGTTGGGCCGATACGCGTTGGGGGTCTCCTCGACCAGCCGCTCGGCCACCGAGTAGTAGCTTTCGGGGTCCTCGGGTGCCACCGCCACCGGGCACACGACCACCTCCGCCCCGTAGGCGCGGAGCAGATCGACCTTCTCGGGAGCCACCTTGTCGGTCATGACGAAGATGCAGTCGTAGCCCCGTTGGGCAGCGACGATCGCCAGGCCAACGCCGGTGTTGCCGCTGGTCGGTTCGACGATCGTGCCACCGGGAACCAGCTCGCCGGCGGCCTCGGCGTCGAGGATCATCTGCAGCGCCGGACGATCCTTGGTCGACCCGCCAGGGTTGGTCGTCTCCATCTTCATCGCCAGGGTGGCGGCCAGGCCTTCCTCCTCGGACAGGCGGCCGAGCCGGACCAACGGGGTGTTGCCAAACAGCTCGAGCACCGAGGGGGCGACGCCCGCCGGGAGGTCGGTCGACTCGGCATCGCCGGGTCGCTCGGTGGAGCTCATCGGCTCGGTGGAGCTCACGCAAGATCCTCGGTCATCGGGCACAGCCTGCCACCTCGGGCTCGATCCGACCCACCCCGATTCGAGAACGACCCGGCCTCAGAAACGCAGGCTGATGGCGACGATGCCCACCATCAGCGCGGTGAGACCGAGGAAAACCGCTCCCAGCGTGGCCACACCGACCAGCGAGCGGTCCATATCCTCGGCCGAGGCGCCCGACACGTTGAGTTCCGAGCCCGCCGCACTGGTCTTGCCCTCCTTGGCCGAGCGGGTCACGCTCACCTTGTCGAAGGCGTCAGACGTGACCGAACGCAACGGACTGGCCATCAGGATCGCACCGATCGCAACGGTGAGCAGCATTCCTACCAGGAGACTCCGTCGGATCGTCACGGCATGTCGCTCCAGCTGCTTGTACACGTACCTCTGACGATACCTCACTGGAACGCCAAGGCAAGGGGCTGTGGGCGATCTCGCACCGCACCGCTGTCGATTTCGCACTCCGTGCCCAAGCCCCGCTCCGTTTTCGATGCCGGTTACCGAGCAGTGCTGTTCCCTAGGATGAGCGGGTGGAGCCAGGTCGACTCGACGAATTAATCGACGACCTTCGCAGCCGTGGCGGCAGGGTGACGGCGGCACGGCGGCTGGTGCTCACCGAGCTCGCCACCGACCCAGGCGCACACATCAGCGCCGAGGATCTGGCCGATCGGCTCCAGGGCGAGCATCCGGAACTCCACCTGGCCACCGTCTACCGGACGTTGCGGACCCTGGGCGAGGTTGGGCTGGTGCAACACGTCCACCTCGGTCACGAACCTGCGGTGTACCACCTTGCCGAGCACCATCACGGACACGTGCAGTGCAGCGGGTGCGGCCGGGTGTTCGGCGTGGATCAGGCGGTGATCGATCGCCTGCGCAGCGACCTCCTCGCCACCCACGACTTCGAGATCGATGAGCTGCACTTCGCCCTCACCGGCCGCTGCGACGCCTGCCGGAGGAACGCCCAGGATTGATGGTTGTTGAGGAACCCCGTGCGTCCGACCGCCACGCACCGGCTGGAGTATCTGCTCACGGGCAGGTCATGCGGGCGATCGCCGGGGCCGGGTCGTTTCGGACGCCCTTGCGCCACGAGTCCAGGTAGGGCTGAGGGGCGAGCTTGCCCCTGCGGTTCTGCCAACCGGTTCGACAAGCGGGCGACAGCCCGAAGTGCAGGTGGCAGCCGGTGCCCTTGGCGTTGCCGGTCCCGGGTCTCGATCTCCTCGACCACCGCACCGGTGGGGGCCACCACCGCCGTGCCGCACGGGGCGAACATGTCCGCCGCCGGGTAGTGATGGTGAGTACGGGCATAGCGGGTGGCCGACGACTTCACCGGGAAGGCAAACGCCGGTGGGGGCGTGGTCGAGCAGCCACATCCGCCGGCCAGCAGCCGACAGCGCCGATCGAGATGGCCCAAACCAGCAGGGCGCTACGACCCCGGCGGGGCTGCCCCGGCACTCGAACTCGACGATGCCGCGTCCACATGGCGTCAGCCCTTGCGGGCGTTGAGGAGCTGGGTGACCACCTTGCCGTCGGCCTGGCCCTTGGTCGCCCGCATCACCTGACCCACGAAGAAACCGGTCACCTTCTGGTCGCCGCCGCAGAAGCGGGCCCACTCGGCGGGGTTGGCCTCGATCAGCCCGTCGACGATGCCTTCCAGCTCGGAGGTGTCCATCGCCTCGAAACCGGCAGCCGCTGCAACCTCGGCTGGATCGCCGCCCTCGGCGACCAGCGTGGCCAACACGGTCTTGGCCTGGGTGGCCGACAGCTTGCCGTCGATCTCCATGCCCACCAGCTTGGCGAACGCAGACGGGTCCAACTCGGCGGAGCGCTCGTCCGACAGGTTGTGCTCGGCGTGGGTGAGCGCCCGCCCGGCATCGGCCCCGGCCTCGATCGCAGCCAACACCAGGCCGTCCAACCCACGCTCGACCACGATGGCGACCCCTTCGCCGCCACCTCCCGTCGCCCCGACCAGGCGGGCCCGGCGGGCGGCGGGCAGGACGGGCAGCTCGGCCCGCACCCGCTCGATCCACTCGTCGCCCGGGTCGCACGGCACCAGGTCGGGATCGGTGAAGTAGCGGTAGTCGTCCGCCTCCTCCTTGACCCGCAGGGTGTGGGTGCGGCCGTCGTTCTCGTTCCAGTGACGGGTCTCCTGTCGCACAGTGCCACCGCCCTCGATCAGGTCCACTTGACGGGCGGCCTCGTAGTCGACCGCCCGGCCCAACGAGCGCAGCGAGTTGACGTTTTTGATCTCGCAGCGGGTGCCGAGGGTGTCGGATCCCTGGGGGCGAACCGACACGTTGCAGTCCACCCGCATCGAGCCCTCCTCCATCTTGCCGTCGGACGCGCCGACCGCCACCAGAATCGACCGCAGCTCGGACACGTACGCCCGGGCCTGATCGGCGTCGCGCAGGTCGGGCCGGCTGACGATCTCAAGCAGGGGCACGCCGGCCCGGTTGTAGTCGACCAGCGAAGATGAGGCGCCCTGAAGCCGACCGGTATCGCCGGCGTGGGTCGACTTCCCGGTGTCCTCCTCCAGGTGGGCTCGTTCGATGCCGACGTGCTTGCCGGAGGGCAGCTCCAACCAGCCGTCGATGTCGATCGGCTGGTCGTACTGGCTGATCTGGTAGTCCTTGGGCAGGTCGGGATAGAAGTAGTTCTTCCGGGCGAACACCGAGCGCTGCACCGTGCAGTTGAGGGCCAGGCCCACCCGGATCGCCAGCTCGACCGCCTGTTCGTTGAGCACGGGCAGGCTGCCCGGCAACCCCAAGGTGAGCGGGTCGATGTTGGTGTTCGGCGCAGCGCCGAAGAGCTGGGGTGCAGCGGAGAACAACTTGGTGGCCGTCGCCAGCTCGGCGTGCACCTCAAGGCCGATGACGATCTCCCACTTGGACAGGTCCACCGTGGTGCTCGACGGAGCCGGAATCGTCATCGATGTGCCCGTCGTTGATCCGGCGGTCGTTGCTGTACCTGCGCTGCTCATGAGCCGTCTCCGTGGCGTTCGGCGTTCGCTCCGTCTCCACGGGCGCTGTGCTCGAGCACGGCGGCCGCCCGGAACATCGTGGTCTCGCCCAGGGCAGGCCCCAGCAGCTGCACACCGATGGGCAGCCCGGCGCCGTCGGTGCCGAAGGGAATCGACGCCGCCGGGTGCCCGGCCAGGTTGGTGGGGATCGTGCAGATGTCGCTGAGGTACATCGTCAGCGGGTCGTCGGTCTTTTCTCCGAGTCGCCAAGCCGGCGTCGGCGACGTGGGACACATCAACAGGTCGTGGCTCGTGTACACCGCATCGAAGTCGGCTCGCACCTTGGTGCGCACCTTCTGGGCGGTGGCGTAGAAGGCGTCGTAGTAGCCGGCCGACAGGGCATAGGTACCCAACATGATGCGGCGCTTCACCTCATCGCCGAAGCCCTGCGTGCGGGTGGCGGTCATCATGTCGGTCACGTTGGCCGCCTCCACCCGATTGCCGTACCGCACTCCGTCATAGCGGGACAGGTTGGACGACGCCTCGGCGGGGGCGACGATGTAGTAGGCCGACAGACAGGCGGAGATCGATGGGATCGACACTTCCTCCACTATGGCGCCGGCGGCCTCCAACGCCTGGGCGGCAGCCCGGATGCGGGCGACCACCTCGGGGGCGATGCCCTCACCCATCAGCTCGGAGATGACGCCCACCCGAAGGCCGTCGACGCCGTCGTCCAAGTGCTTGCTGACGTCGGGTGCCGGCCGGTTGAGCGATGTCGAGTCGCCCGGGTCGTGCCCGCCGATCACCTCGAGCAACAGCGCGGCGTCGGCGACGTTGGCGGCGAACGGACCGATCTGGTCGAGTGATGAGCCGTAGGCGACCAGGCCGACCCGAGAGACGGTGCCATAGGTGGACTTCACGCCCACCACCCCGCACAGCGAGGCGGGCTGGCGGGTCGAACCGCCGGTGTCCGATCCGAGCGCCAGGGGCACCATGCCCGAGGCGACCGCTGCGGCCGAACCACCCGAGGAACCACCGGGCACCCGCTCCCGGTCGTGGGGGTTGCGGGTAGGTCCGAACGCCGAGTTCTCGGTCGAGGAGCCCATGGCGAACTCGTCGAGGTTGGTCTTGCCGACGCTGATGGCACCGGCCGCGCTGAGGCGCTGGACGACCGTGGCGTCATAGGGCGGCACCCAGCCGGCCAGGATCCTGCTGGCGCAGCTGGTGGGCACGCCGCGGGTGACCAGGTTGTCCTTCAGCGCGATGGGCACGCCGGCAAGGGGGCCGGGGTCATCGCCGGCCGCCACCTGGGCATCGACTGCGTCGGCGGCGGCCCGCGCTTCGTCGGCGGTGACGCACAGGAAGGCGTTGAGGTCGGCGTTGGCCTCGTCGATGGCGGCGAGCGACTCGTCGATCACCTCGCGAGCGGAGCGTTCGCCGGCCCTGACGGCCGCAGCGGTCTCGAGTGCTGATCCGGCGCTCATGAGCCTTCCCCCAGGATGGAGGTGACCCTGAACTTGCCGTCCTCCGACGCGGGTGCTGCGGCCAGCACCTCGTCGCGGTCCAGCGTGTCACCGGGAACATCGGCCCGAAGCACGTTCTCCATCGCCACCGGCGTGCCCAGCGGCTCGACGCCATCGAGGTCGATCGACGACAGGTCGGCGGCATGGTCGAGGATGTCGGCCAGCTGGCCCGTGAAGGTGTCCAGCTCTGCCGGGGTCAGCTCCAACCGGGCGAGGGCCGCCACCTTGGTGACGTCGTCGGTGGTGATGGGTGATGGTCCGTCATCGGTGGTCACAGGGTGGGCTCCTTCATGCATTTTCACGAGCTTCGGCGTGCAGAGGTCGTCGGCCGCCGGTCCGGGGCGGTCGTCGATCAGCCTGCGATGGTACCGAGGGCCGGACCCAGGCCGGGAATGGGCGGGTCGGCCGGTCGTACGTCCCATCAATCGGTCAAGGACCTACGGATGTCTTTCAACACGGCGATGAGGTGCAGATCGTCGGTCGGCGAGCGCTCCGGGACGCCTTAGCTGGTCGGCGCAGGTTCAGGACAGCAACTGCGTATAGCCGGGCACGTCGTGGGGCGGGGTGGCGAGGTACACCTTGGCCTCTGGGCTGCCCGAGAATTTGCCGTGACTCCAGCGCAGCTCCACCCGACCCTCGACGGTGCGCCGACCATCGGCCGGCTCGAAGGGCAGCGCCTGCGGTTGCTGGGGTCCGCCGAACGACCCGTCCTCCTCGAGTAGGTCCCGACGGTCGCGCACCTCCGCCCGCCAGCGAACGACCGCCTGACCGGCAGGTTCTGCGAACACCTCGAAGGACTCGAGGGCGTAGCGGCGACGAAAGTCCCATGGGGTGTCCACCCGGTAGCGACGCGGCTCGCCCGAGCGACTCTGGCCGAGCACGAAATAGGGCGCCGATTGCAACCGCAACAGCCGCCAGACCATCTCCTCGCGTTGGCCAGGCGTAGCGAGCCCCGCACGCCAGCGCTCGGCCGTCGCCTGCGCCACCTCGCCGGCAAACGATCGGTAGCCCTCGGCCAGGTCGTCTGGCCAAGTTCCCTTGGGTAGGGCCGCCCGCAACGATCGGCGCTGATCCCGATCGAGCTGGGACACCTCTGTCGGAAGGTCCAAGCCAGACCAGGCCACCGTTCGACGGTACAGGTCGCCATAGGCCTCGGGGGCAACCTCGGCGAACCAGTCGACCGTCGTGGGGTGGCGCTTCTGGGCCAAATGGCGGTCGATCAGGTGAGCAGGGCTGACGTTGTGGAGGATGTCCGAGCCGTATTTGCAGCTCACCAGGTAGACGTGGTCGATGCGCAGGTCGGCCGGCACGGTCTCGAAGCCCGGCGGCTTGTGGGGTCCCTTCCACTCGACCCGATGAGGCACCCGGCCCCGCAGGCCCTCGGTGGCGGCGAGGAAGGCGGCTCCGTTGGTGAACGCCGCCCGAGCGAGGGGTCCTAGCACGGGATCGTCGAGGTGATCACCCACCCGGCCGAGCACGGCAGGGGCCACCCCGACCAGCGCCCGGGGCGCAGCGTTGACCCCATGATGCATGTCGCGAAAACCGAGCGTGCCCAGGCCGGTGACGATCTCGGTCAGCTCGGTCCGCAGGTCGGCCACCAGCGGAGGCTAACGGTGTCCCATCCGAGGCGGTCCGTCCGGTAGTAGCGTTGCCCGGGTGACCCTCTACCTCGTCCGTCACGGCAGGGCCGGGAAGCGCGACGACGGTGATCCGTTGGACACGCAGCGGCATTTGGACAACAAGGGCCGCCGTCAGGCGATCTGGCTGGCCGACCGACTGATCGACCAGCCCATCGACGCCGTGTGGTCGAGCCCCCTACCCCGCTGCAACCAGACGGTCGAGCCTCTTGCTGTGACCGCCGGGCTGGATGTCGAGCTGTTCGATGGACTGGCCGAAGGGACCGACATCGACACCTCCTGGGCGGTGATCGCCCAAGGGCTCGAACACAACGGAGACGTCCTGATGTGCAGCCACGGCGACGTCATTCCCGACCTGGTGCGCCGCGCCCAGGGGCGGGGCATGATCGTGCCGGGTCGAGCTGGGTTCACCAAAGGGTCGCTCTGGACCTTCACCGTCGACGACGGTCGCATCGTGCGGGGCGACTGGGAAGCGCCACCGCCCAAATCAGCGCTGCCCGGCTAGCCCACGGCTAGCCCCCGTCTGGGTTCGAACCGCCGGCGGTGGTCTGTGACGGGCCGCTTTCGGGCTGCGTTGTCGAGGTCGGGCTGGTACCGGCGTCAAGGCGTCCCTCGGCCACCTGACGGATCGCGTCGGCGGTTACCTCAGGCGGCAACAGACCGCTCGGCCGCTCCCCCACCTCGTCGAAGCGGTCCAACAACTTGATGGCAAGCTCGGGCCGGTCCTGGGCGTTGGCGATGCCCGCCGACAACAACAGCGCCGTCGGCTCTTCGGGGTCGATCTTCAGGGCGGCGTTGAGGCGCTGCACCGCCCGGTCGTAGAAGACGCCCTGGCCGAGCGCAGTGAACACCAACCCCTGGGTGGTGAGAGCGACGACGTCGTCGGGGTTGGCCTCGATCAGGTCGTCGAAGCACTTCAAGCCGTCGGTGAGGCCCAAGGCGCTCTCAAGGTCGGGCAGGTCCTGGCCGGGGGTCGTTGTCGTCGCCGCTGCCGAGGCGGCATCATCCACGGTTTTCCAGCAGCGCCGAACGTTGTCGGGAAGGTTGGCCTCGGCCACCGCCGACTCCAGGTTCTGGTCCCGCAGGATGGTCACCATGCCCGGGGGCGGGTCGGAGGCCCAGAAGGCATCGAGTTCGTCCTGGGCGGCCTCGGGGTCGCCGGAGCGCAGCGCCACCGAGGCCCGGAACACCCGCACATCGGGATAGCTCGGGTCGACCTTCACCACCCGGTCGAACCGGTCGGTTGCCTCGTCGGTCCGGCCGGCCCGGGCCAGGGCCCACCCGCTGTAGGTGAGGGCCTCGATGTCGTCGGGCCGTTCCTCGACCAGCTGCTCGTAGCAGTCGATCTCGGCGCCGGAGTCGGCTCGCAGCGTGCGACATGCATCGAGGCGTTCGGAGAAGCCGGTGGCCCCCGAGATCGCCCCGCCCGGAGCTCGGGTGCCGGCCGACTGGGCGACGAGAACGCCGCCGACGACCGCCACGATCACCAGCGTGGCGACGACCGCCAGGTTGCCGCGCCGACGCCAGAGGGGGACCTCCGCGCGTTGGGTTCCATCCTCATCGGTGCCGGTGGACGCCTCGGATCGACGCGACCGTTGAGCCGGCCGGGCGGGCGCGTCGAGGCGACGCAGCACGGCGGCCAGGCGCAGCGTGAGGTCGTCGCGAACAGCGTCGGCCTCCTCGGCGTCGAGGTCGCCGGCGGCAGCGTCCTCGTCGAGGCGGAGCAGCGTGGCGAGCAACTCGTCGCGCTCGGCTTCGTCGGCGCGATGCGCAGCGCTGTCGCCCCGGGAGTGCTCGGGCCGCTCGGTACCGGACGGGCCGGTCCCGGGATCCCCAGCATCAGTAGGTCCAGCATCAGTAGGTCCAGCATCGGATGACCCAGCAGCGGTCGGCCCAGCGTCGGAGGGTTCATCCATGGGGCTCACCCCCCGCAAGAAAGTCCTGGAGCGCAGCCTCCACCAGACGACGATCCTCGGCGCTCGGGCGGCTGGCGCTTGTCTGACGGCGCTGACGGACGGTCAACACCGCGCCGGCGATCGCAACCGCAACGACGACGATCGGCAAAATCCACACCAGCGAGTTCACCCCGGATGCCGACGGGTTCAACAAAACGTCGTCATAGCGGGACGAGAAGTAGCCGAGGATCTCCTCGTCGGTGTCGCCATCGTCGACCCGCGTGCGGATGTCCTCACGGGCGTTGACGGCGAAGTCACTCTGCGACCCGGCGACCGATTCGCCCACGCAGGTGACGCACTTGATCTGGCCGGCGAGCGCCTGCACGCGATCCTCGCCCTCCGTCGGCCGGCGCCCGAACGCGCCGATCACCAGCGCCACAACGACGACGAGGCCGAGGAGGCCCCAGGCGATCGACCGCCACTTCCGCGCCGGCGTGCGCACCTCAGCCATCGTTGCCGACCTGAGCGCTCGCCCCGCTGGCCGCCGCGATCAACCGATCGATGTCGTCGGCCTTCACTCCGCCGGCGACCTTGGCGACGATCACGCCGCTCGGCGCCACCACGTAGCTCTCCGGCAACTTGACCACCCCGTAGTCGAGGGCGATCGATGAGGTGTCGCCGACCGCCACCGGCCAGTCGCCCCCGTTCTCGGCGAAAAAGGCCTTGAGATCGGCAGGCTCGTCCTGGAAGGCCACCGAGATCACATGGGCGTCACCGGGCGCGGCGTGCTGCTCGGAGAACCGCACCAGCTCGGGATGCTCGACCTGACAGGGCACGCACCAGGTGGCGAAAAAGTTCACCAGTACCCAGCTACCCCGGTAGTCGCGCAGGTCGACCGTGTCGCCGTCGAGCGTGTCGGCGACGAGGGGCGGCGCTTCGGCCCCGACCAGCGGCGAGCTGGCCGATTCCTTGGGGTCGTCGCTGCGCGTGGTCGCCACGATCAACACGCCGAACAGCAGCGCCATCACTCCCGCGACACCCAGCGCCACCCGGCGCACGTTGGTCCGGGGTGGCTCCGACCCCCCTACGGTCGCGTCCGGGGAACCCGGCCGCGCGGTCGTGCTCACGGGGCCGGAGGCTCGGCTGCGCCCACGCCGATCGGTTCGGCGTCGGCGTCCACCGGATCGTCGATCGGACCCCCCTCGATGGGAGCGCGCCCTGCCGGTCCATCATCGACCGTTGAGATGCCGCGACGCCGGGCCCGGCCCGCCTCCGGAACGGCGGCCATCGCCGTACCGATCACCATCACCATGCCACCGATCCACAGGAACGACACACCGGGCTGGATGATCACCCGCAGCGTGATGCGGGGCTCGGACTCGGTCGGCGGAGCCGACACGGCCAGGTAGATGTCGCGACGCAGGCCGGTCTTCACCGACGGCGTGCCGATCACCTGGCCGCTGGAGGCGAAGCGGGTGACCTTGGGCTCGTACACCTGGTCGTCGATGCGAACCGCCATCGTGTACTCGAGCCCCTGGGGCAGGTCGCGCTGGACGACGCCCTCGTAGGTGAGCGTATGCCCCGCCAGCTCCACCGTGTCCCCCTCGGACATCGTGAACTGGCCATTGCTGGCGTAGGCGGAACTCACGGTGAAGGCCAGCGCGACGACGACCAGCCCCAGGTGCACCACCATGCCGCCCGAGGACCGACCGAAAAGCCCGCTGACCCCGTGGCGGCGCACGGCGAGGATGAGGTGCCGCACGGCGGTACCCCCGGCAAACCCGGCCAGCCCGATCGCCACCAACGGCATCAGGCCCCTCGCCCCCAGCACCAGGGCGATCACCAGCGCTGCGGCACCGCTCCAGGCCGGCCACAGCAACCGTCTGGACAACAGCTCCGGGGCGGCGTTGCGCCAGGGCAACACGGGCGCCACCGCCATCAACGCGAGCAGGCCCAGCCCGATCGGGCCCGACATCCGCTCAAAGTACGGCTCACCGATCGACAGGGTGCCACGGTTGAGCGCCTCGACGACCAGGGGAAATGTCGTGCCGAGCAACATGACGAACGTGAAGGCGGCGAAGAGGATGTTGTTGGCCAGCAGCGCCCCCTCTTTGGACATGGCCCGATCGATCCGGCCCTCGCCCCGCAACAGATCGCCCCGCCAGGCGATCAGCCCGATCGACAGCGCCACGACCATGCCGAACGCGCCGAGCAGCATCGGGCCCACCGTGCCCTCGGAGAAGGCGTGCACCGAGTTGACCACGCCGGACCGGGTGAGGAAGGTGCCGTAGATCGTCAGCGCGAACGTCGAGCACAGCAGCGCCAGGTTCCAGACCCGCAACATGCCCCGACGCTCCTGGACCAGCACGGAATGCAAGAAGGCGGTCCCGGTCAACCAGGGCATGAACGACGCGATCTCGACCGGGTCCCACCCCCAGTATCCGCCCCAGCCGAGAACCTCGTAGCTCCACCAGGCGCCCAGGATGATGCCGCCGGTGAGGGCGCCCCAGGCAAGCAGCGTCCAGCGACGGGTCTCGATCAGCCAGCCCTCGCCCAGCCGCCCGGTGATCAGCGCCCCGATGGCAAAGGCAAAGGGCACGGAGAACCCGACGTAGCCCAGGTAGAGCAGCGGCGGGTGGAAGGCGACGAGGATGTGGTTCTGCAGCAGCGGGTTGGGGCCCGGGCCGTCGAACCCGGGCGGCACCGTCGTCGACACGAACGGGTTGGTCGGCCCCAGCAACAGCAGAAAGAAGAACAGGGCGATCGCGAACAGCGTGACCATCGCCCAACCGACGAGCTCGTCGTCGATGCGCTTGCGGAAGCGCCACGCCACCGACGCCAGGTACCCGGACAGGATGATGACCCACAGCAGGATCGATCCCTCGAGCGCCGACCACATCGTCGCCACGTTGAACAGGGGCGGGGTGGCGGAGCTGCCGTGTTCGGCGACGTACTTCACCGAGAAGTCGCGCGTGATCAGGGCCCGCTCCATGGCAATGACCGCTGTGATGGCTCCGGCGAGCACCGCCCAGGCATAGGTGCGCGACGACTGCACCATGGCTGGTCGGTGCCTGATGATGCCGAAGGCGGTGCCGATGGCACCCATGGCCGCGGCAACCATGCCGATCGTGATGCCCAAACGCCCGAGGGCGACGTTGCTCACGAGCGGGAACCGCAGCTCAGCGAGGTGGATCCGTTACTCATCGCCCGGCGTCGCGGGCTGCGTCGATCCGGTCGGGGTTTTCCTCGTCGTAGTTCTCGTCATGCTTGATGACCAGCCGCTCGCTCTGGAACACGTCGCCCTTCCAGCGGCCTTCGGCGACCACGGGAATGTCGGTGTTCTCGAACAGTGCCGGTTCGCTGCCCGAGTGGGCCACGCTGGCGGTGGCACCGTTGTAGGTCAGGTCGAACGAGACGCCGTTGGGGGTCTTGGTGACGCTCTCGGGTATCACCGACCCCTGCATGCGGAACGGCTGATCACCCAGCTCGGCTCGCTCGGCCACCGCCTCGTCGACGTTGCGGAAGAACATCGTGGCGTCGGACAGACCCATCACGACGGCGACAACCAAGCCAACGAGCACGACGACGCCGACGAAACCCCAGGCGCGCCGACTGGACCGGCTGCGGGGCGGGACGGCATCGTCGGGGCCGGTTCGGGGGGTGAGGTCGAGCGAGTTGTCAGCCATGGGACGTCCCATCATGGCCCCCCTGGACGAGGAAACGACGTCGCTCGGGTGGCACCTCGCGGCTCAGCCGGCGACCTCGCCGTACGAGCACCGCCGCGTACACCCCGAAGGTGCCGAAGGTCACCGCAAACGATGCCCAGATCAGGGGCCACGGGTCGGCACCGGTGATCTGTTGGGCCAGGAATGCGCTCACGATTTTGCCTCCTCGGCTGGGGCAGTGGTGACCCCCTGGGATGGGCGCTCGACGCCATCGGCAGCCGACGCAGCCTCGGCACGACGGGCGTCGATCGCCTCGGTCAACCCGCCCTCTTCAAGTTGGAGCGTCAGCCATCCGACGCGGAACCGGTGGATGAGAAGCCAGGCCGCCAGGGCCATGCCGACGCTCAGGCCCAGAAACAGCGTGAACAGCTGCAGGCCGCCCATCGACGGGTCGAGCTCACCGAAGAGCGTCGAGCCCTGGTGGTAGGACCGCCACCAGTCGACCGACTTGTGCACGAGCGGGATCAACAGCGCCGAGCCGATGCCGAGCACGGCGGCTCGGGTGGCCCGGGTCGTCGGGTCGAGGATCGACCCGCGGAGGGCGACATATCCCAGGTAGGCGAGGAACATCACCAAGGTCGAGGTGAGCCGGGCGTCCCAGTCCCAGTAGACGCCCCAGGTGATGCGACCCCAGAACGACCCGGTGAGCAGCGTGAGGCCCAGGAAGATGAGCCCTACCTCAGCGGCGGCCGCTGCCAGCTGGTCCCAGAACCGGGACTTGCGCCACAGCCACATCGCCGAGCCGATGGCGTTGACGACGAACAGCAGGTAGGCCGCGGAGACGGTGGGAACGTGGACGTAGATCGGTCGCATCCGCTCGCCCAGGTCGACGTCAGGCTTGGTGACCGCCAGGCCGAGCACCGCCAGCAGCACACCGCCGACGACGACGAAGACGCCGAGCACGCGGGTGGCGGTCGAGCCGGTGCCCTGCGGAGCGTCGGTGCGGACATCGGCGGCCGGACCGGTTCGAGTAGCTGTCATGAATCCTCCATCAGCGGCCGGTAGGCCAGCACGCCAAGCGACACATAGCTGAGTGCAAACACCCCGAGCAATGCCACCCAGGGCCATCCGCCGGTTCCGTCGGAGCCACCCAACGCCACGTCCGTGGCACGGGTTGCACCGATCAGCACCGGGGCGAGCACCGGCAACATCAACAGGGGAATGAGGCTTTCCCGTCCCCGGGTTGTCGAGGCGAGCGCCGCCAGCAGCGTACCGACCGCAGCGATGCCTGCCGTGGCGGTCACCATCGTGGCGATACCGAGCGCCGGCCCCGACAACGGCGTTCGGTAGAGCACCGCCATCGCCGCCACCAGGACCGCTTCCAACACGAGCAGCTGCACGGCGACGGCGATCCACTTGCCGAGGAACATCGCCATCGGGGCGATGCCGGACAGGCGCAGCGCGTCGTCCACTCCGGGTTCGATCTCGAGTGCGGCCGAACGGCCGACGGTCAGGACGGCGGCAAAGGTGACGGTCACCCAGAACAGTCCTGGCGACACCTCGATGAGCAGGCGGCTCTCGGCATCGAGGGCAAAGGCCATGACGACGAGCACGAGCACGCCGAAGGGCAGCACCTGGGCCAGCCCCACCCGGGACTTCGCCTCGAGGCGCAGGTCCTTGCCGGCGAGGAGGGCTACATCTCGAAAAACACGGCGGGTCGCGTCAGCCATCGGTCACCGCCGAGTCGAGCCGAGCCCGATCGGGCAACGGGTCAGCAGGCAACGGGTCAGCAGGCAACGGGTCAGCAGGGTTCGGGTCGGCGACGACGACCCCTCCGGCGACGGTGACGATCCGGCCGGCGACGGTGCGGGCACGATCGAGTTCGTGGCTTGACATCATTACGGTGGCCCCAGCAGCCGCCGCCTCTCGGATCAACTCGTCGGTCAGGTCCCGTCCAGCCCGGTCGAGGCCGGCGTGGGGTTCGTCCAGCAGCCACAGCTCCGGACGGCGCAAAACCAGCGCGGCCAGGGCGGTCCGCTTGCGCTGACCCTCGGAGAGCCGTGCCACCGCCAGGTCGGTCAGCCGACCGCCAAGCCCGAGTCGATCGATGACGACGTCGAGGGCGGAATCGTCGGGGCCGAGATCGATGCCGGCCGCCTTCGACCAAAAGCGCAGGTTCTCAGCGATGGTCAGGTCCGGGTACAGACCTGACCCATGACCGAGGTATCCCACCCGACGACGCACGGTCGTGGGGTCGGCCACCAGGTCGGAACCGAGCACGACGGCGGTGCCCTCGACGACCGGCACCAAACCGGCACACACGCGCAGCAACGTGGTCTTGCCGGCGCCGTTGGGCCCCTGCAACAGAACGACCTCACCCTGCTCAAGCGTCAGATCGACACCGGCCAGCGCCGGGAACCTGCCCAGCAGTGCGACCGCCGAGGAGAGCTGGACAACGGGGGCCATGGACAGTCCATCGTAGGCGTCGAGCGCCCACCGACCTCAGCGGGGCCTGAGAACGGCGTCCGAGCCTGTGCCTTCCGCTCCGGTGGCCCACCTAGAGTTGAAACGATGTTGGCCCGCTTCCTCTCCGGCTTGGGTAAAACGATGATCTCGCTCGGCGTGATCACCTTTCTGTTCGTCGCGTTCCAGCTGTGGGGTACCGGGCTGGAGGAATCGAACGCACAGAACGAGCTCGCCGGCCAGCTGACCTCCGACTCGGCAGCGGCCGACCAAGACCTCGGCGAGGTCGCAGCCAGCCTGGGCAAAATCGACCCGGCCGACACCAAAGAACTCCCCAAGCCGGAAGAAGGGGAAAGCCTGGGCATCATCCAGTTCAAGCCGAACCTCAATAGGGCGGGCATCGACATGCGCAAGGTGTTCGTCGAGGGCACCGACAAGGACGACCTCAAGAAGGGTCCGGGGCACTACCTGGGGACGCCGTTCCCGGGGCAGAAGGGCAACGCGTCGATCGCCGGTCACCGGGTGACCTACGGCTCACCGTTCCACCGCATCGACGAGCTGGTGCCGGGTGACCTGATCAGCGTGTTCACTCGCCAGGGCGAGTTCACCTACCGGGTGCTGCCGCCGCCGGCCGACTTCTCCGGCGAGAAGGGCCCGGCCCACTGGATCGTGCCCCCCTCGGACGTATCGGTACTCGAGGACAAGGGCGACAACCGCCTGACGCTCACCGCCTGCCACCCCAAGTACTCCGCCGCCGAACGGATCATCGTCGCGGCCGAGCTGGTGGGCAACCCGGCGGCGACGACCAAGGGCAACCAGGCCAAGGGCACCGAGGTGGCCGGTGAGGCCGGCGTGGAGTTGGCGGAGGGGGCGACCGACCAGCTGGACGATCTCGGTTGGCATCCCGAGCACCTGCCCAAGGTTCTCGCCTGGACCGGCGCCACCTTCGGCATCTGGTTGGTGGCCTTCGGCGTCGGGCTGTTCGTCGGTTCCAAACGCTGGATCGTCTACCTGGTGGCCCTGCCGCCGTTCGCCTTCTGCCTGTGGTTTGCGTTCACCTGGATCAACAACTGGATTCCCAGCCTGTGACCCCGGGCCTGCGATGACCGGAGGACCAATGCGGAACGTGGCGGCCCTCGTGGCGTTGAGCGCTGTGCTGCTCACCGGCTGCGGCGGTGGGGGCGACGCCGTGCCCATCCCGCCGACGACCGAGGCCACGACGACGACCGAGGCCAAGCCGACCGAGCGCGACCTGTCCCAGCCGGCGGATGGAGCGGTGCCGGGCGGGGTGGAGAACCTGGAGCTCGGCGACTGCTATGACCCGGCGCCCGATCCGAGCCAACGCGACATCATGGTGCTGCTCCTACCCTGCGAGCAGGCGCATCAGTACGAGGTGTACGCCACGGACAGCTTCAACGAGGGCCTGTCCGACGGCTACCCGGGCGACGACGCAGTGCGAAACTTCGCCGAGGAGCGTTGCTTCGAGCGCTTCGAGGGCTTCGTCGGCCAGGTGTGGCGCGACTCCGATCTCGACATCGAGACCTGGTTTCCCACGTCGGTCTCGTGGGAGAAGGGCAACGACCGCAAGCTCAGCTGCGTGCTCTTTCACCGCAGCCAGGCGGACCTGACGGGATCGATGGAGGGCTCCGGCGTCTAGGCGGCGTTGTCCCGGGGCGGTGTTCGTCAGGTGGTCGGACCCTTGCGCTTCACGCAAGGCCCGCAGCGTCAGCCAGGGTGATCGGAACTCCTTGATTCGACCCACAATGCACGTTCACCGACCACGTCGACGGCTCACAGGCCCAGGTCGCGTGCCCGGGATTCTGCCGTGCCCTTGAGGACAGCGTCGTCCGAGTCGGAAATGTCCATGACCAGCTGCTTGAGACTCGCATCGCTGTCGGGCATCACGGAACCGATGGCGTACTTCCGCACGCCGACATCCGGATCCGCGAGCAGTCTGGTGAGGACCTGGTCGGCCTCCGGAACTGGGAGCAGGTTCGCGCTGGCCGCTACTGCGACACGGACCTCGCCACGGGGACTGGCGCTCGCCTCGTGAATCGCATCTACGGCCTCCGGCGTCGCGATTCTCGTCAGTGCGTACACCGCACGCGACGCCATCCACGCTTCCTCGTCGTTGAGGAGTTCCACCAGGAGGGGAACTTCGTCGGGGCCAAGGTCGACGTACATTTGCGGGTCACCCTCGATCGAGCTGAGACGCAATCGCAACTCCGGCATGTTCAAGGCCATCTCCATCCCCTTTCAGAAGGCCCGGGTTAGGGGCGAGTCCACCATGGTTGCTACCTCCGTCTGGACGATGTCCGGCGGAGTATCGGTCCATCCGACGTTGGGGAACATCAGGTACCGGCTATTGGTTGTTGGCGATTTGGGCCAGTGACGGAGCCCAAGCACGTGTGCGATTTCATGGGCCACCAGCCACCGGGCTTTCGCCTGCACGACAGCGCATCCCGGCTGGTTGTTCGGGTGGGTCGCACACCCCAGAACGTTGGTCGCGGCGCTGCTATTCAACGTGCGGACGACGTACACGACGAGCTCGTTGGCCCTCACACCGTTTCGGTTAGCGAAGAGCGCATTGTGCTCCGCCGTTGGGTTTCCGCGGGTGCAGGCGCCGACATCGAGGTCGACTACGCCCGCTAGTCTGGCATCAGCACTGAGGTCTTCTGTCGTTCCTCGGTAGGTTGCGACGCCGTAGTCGGCGAACAGGTCCTCCATCGCCTTGTACTGCCTGTCCATGAACGTGGTGAGTCCGGCGGAAGGCGCGACGAGCATCTTGAAGTGGACGACCACGTGGTCGAAGCAGGAGCGGCGGACGCCGAATCGGTTGTCATCGGTCTGCAGGTTCCACCCGCCGAAGCGAGTGCCGTTGGGAGCCATGACCGGCGAACCACCCCCGGGGACGGTCAGCTCGAGCACACCGAGACCCCAAGGGCTCGTAGCGAGCAGTTCAGCCCGCCCGTCCCCGTCGTAGTCCAATGCAGGTCCGTACCGATTGTTGCGGGTGTCGACCACCCAGCCGCCCACGCGGGTTCCGTTGGCGGCCATAAGCGGCGATGTGAACGCCCCGCCGTTCAGCTCGAGTGTGCCGATCCCCCATGGGCTGGACATCAAGAGTTCCGCACGGCCGTCCCCGTCGTAGTCCGCTGCAGGGCCGAAGCGGTTGTTGGTGGTGTCGACGATCCACCCTCCTAATCGGGTGCCGTTGGATGCCATCGTGACCGCTCCGAGGGTGCCGCCGGTGAACTCAAGAATCCCGATTCCCCAAGGGCTGGTCACGAGCAGTTCCACACGGCCGTCTCCGTCAAAGTCGGCCGCAATCCGAAAGAAGTTGTCGCGGGTGTTGAGTAGCCAGCCGCCAAACCTCGTCCCATTCGGAGCCATCATGAGCGGCCGCAAGGTGTTCCCCTGCATTTGCAGAATCCCCACACCCCACGGGCTGGAGACAAAAATCTCGTCCCGTCCATCGCCGTCGAAGTCGCCGACGGGGCCAAACCGGTTATCGCCGGTCTGCAGGTTCCAGCCACCGAATCGCGTGCCGTTCGGCGCCATCATGGGAGCGGCGAGCGTCGACCCAGCAAGCTCCAGGATCCCCACGCCCCACGGGCTCGTAATCAGGAGTTCGGCACGTCCATCACCATCGAAGTCGCCGACCTTTTCAAACCGGTTGTCACCGGTCTGCAGGTTCCAGCCACCGAATCGGGTGCTGTTCGGCGCCATCATCAGGGGTGCGAACGTGTTTTTCCGCTGTTCGAGGACCCCGAGGCCCCATGGGCTGGAGAACACGATCTCCGCCTGTCCGTCTCCATCGAAGTCGCCGACCGGCCCAAACCGGTTATCGCCGGTCTGCAGGTTCCAGCCACCGAATCGGGTGCCGTTCGGCGCCATCATGGGAGCATTGAAGGCGCTGCCCAACATTTCCAACAGCCCGATGCCCCAAGGACTCGACACCAGCAGCTCGGCCCGTCCGTCACCATCGAAATCATCGTGTCGAGACATCTGAATCCCCCCACAGCTCCGAACGCGTCCAGCGTGATGAAGCGGTAACTGCATTATGCGCCTCTGAGCACATACAGTCAACCCGTTTGGCGTCATGAGTCTCGACCAGGACTCGACCCTTTCACCTCCCTGACGGTATTTGTGGCGGACTGGAAGCTTTGTTGGCAGTGCGGGTCACCGGCCCCGAAAGGTCGGGGTCCTCCGCTCGGCGAACGCCGCCCGACCCTCGGCGAGGTCCTCAGAGGCCCAGGCCGCCAGAAATGCCTCCCGGTAGCGGGGGTGGTCGGCGACCGGCTTCTCCAGCAGATCGAGACCCAGCTTGGCGCCGGCCTGGGACAGCGGCGCCAGGGTGGCCATGTCGGCGGCCCACGCCAACGCATCGTCCAGGTCGCCGCGCCGCTGCACCAAACCGAGGCGCCAGGCATCGTCGAAGTTCAACACGTCACCCGCAAGCACCATGGAACGCGCCATCCCCCAGCCGACCGCCAACGTCAAGCGCTGGAGCGTTTGATGGTCCGTCAGCAGGCCAAGCCGCGCCACCGGCACAGCAAAGCGAGCATCCTCGCTCGCTACCCGGAGGTCGACCGACAGGGCCAGCTGCACGCCCAGGCCCATGCACGATCCCGCGATAGCGGCCACGGTCGGGAACCTCAGGCCGACCAGCGCGTCGAGCATGTGGCGCAGACCAACCGTGTAGTCGGGGTCCTCGGTGGTGGTGATGTCGGCACCGGCGCAGAAATGGCCGTCGGTGCCGGTGAGCACCAACACCCGCGGTGCGGACTCGGCGGCGGCGTCAATCGCCTGGTGAAGGGCCTCGACCGCCTCGGCGTCGAGGGCGTTGCGCCGCCGGGGCCGGTTGATCGTGATCAGCTGGACGTCGCCACGGCGCTCGCTGAGCACGACGGCATCTGGGGCCGGCATCTGTTCGGTCGGTTCGGTCACGATCCACTCCAGTTCGGTCGGCGCTTCTCGAGGAAGGCGGTTGTGCCCTCGGTGGCATCGTCGAGCGACGAACCTAGGCTCAACATCGCTTGCAGGTGGGCGAGGGCGTCGGTCGCCGAGGCGTCGACCACCCGGTAGAACGAGTCGCGGCCCAGCGCCATCACCCCGGTCGGCGCCTCCGACAGGCCCCTCGCCAGCTCGGTCGTGGCGCTGCGAAGCTCGTCGACGGCGACCAGACGGGCCACGAACCCGAAACGATCGGCTTCGGCGGCGTCGATGCGGCGGCCGGTCATCATCAGCTCGAGGGCCCGCTTGGGCGGCATCGAACGCAGGAGCGGCACCGAGATCACATAGGGCCAGAGGCCCACGTTGATCTCCGGGGTGCCGAACACCGCGTCATCGGCGACGACGACCAGGTCGCAGGCGAGGGCCAGTCCCATGCCTCCGGCCAGGCAGTAACCCCTGACCGCGGCGATCGTCGGGGTGCCGCTTGCCCACATCGCCTCGAACAGGGCGGGCAGTTGCCCCCGGGACTCATGCATCTCAAAGGCCGAGCCGCCGGTCATCCCCGACAGGTCGGCCCCGGAGCAGAAGGCCCGATCACCGGCACCGGTCAGCACGACTGCGCCCACCCGACGATCGCTACGGACCCGTTCGAAGATCGTCTTCAGGCCGGTGATCATCGCCCAGGTCAACGAGTTGCGCTGCTTCGGACGGTCGAGGGTGACCCACAGCGTGCGCCCGTCGAGCTCGACGGCGAGGCCGTCGATGCCGGCGCCGGGCAGATCGGCGGCGGACGCATCGGTTGCGGGCACGCCGGAGGCGGGTGGTGGCGCCGCTCGGTCGGATCGTCGCTGGTCGGTCGGTTCGCTCACGGTTGCACCGTAACCAGGTCACCGCTTCGGCGCAGCGCTTCGGCCGACGGGTGCCGCCCGCCGGTGTCGGGGTGAACTAGCGTTGCCCCCCATGTCGGCGCTCTTGGCACTGCTGCCCGTGCTGCTCGCCATCCTCCTGGGCATCGGCATCGGGCTGATCGGCGGCGGCAACATTGGAAACCTTCTCCAGTGGCGACCCGCCGCGTGGGAGGTGGCGGTCGGTGCGATCGTCGTCCAAGTGGTCGCCGATGCGTTCGGCTGGACCGGGGTGTTCCCGTTCGTTCTTGGCCTGGCCTCGGTCGCCGCCCTCGTGTACGTGGCCTGGATGAACCGACGCGTCGGAGGCATGGTGCTCGTCGCCGTCGGCCTGGCCATGAACCTCGTCCCCATGCTGGTCAACGGCGGAACTCCGGTCTCGACCGACGCCATGGTCTCCTCCGGCGCCATGACCAAGGCGGAAGTGGGCACCGTCGAGCTGACCGGTCCGCGCCATCTGGCTACCTCCGAAGACCTCGTCACCCCACTCGGCGCGGTCATCCCGCTTCCGTTCGGTCTGGTGATCTCCTTTGGCGACCTGATCGCCCTCGTTGGGGTCACCCTGGTGACCCAGGCCATCCTCCGTCGGCGGCAGGTGCGAATCGGTGGCCCCGCACCGCCAAAGCGCAGCCCACGGGTGACGCTGGCGACCTATCAGGAGGCCCTGGAGACGCTGGGCCAGGGCCCGGCGGACAACACCCATGGGGTGGAGGTCGAGCACGTGTCGATGGGCAGCTCCGGCAACGTCCGCCCGGTGCCGATGCGCACGGCCGACGCGCCAGCCCAACTCGACATGGTCGGGACGCAGGTCGAGGGCATGAGCGGTTCGGACTCCATCGACGACGACGGGAGCGTGATCGTTCATCGCGTCTCCCGGAGCGAACGCAAGGCCGATCCGGATCCCGCCAGCCGACCCCGCCGCCGGGTGGTCCCGACCCAGGGCGACATCCGGCCGGCACCGTCGGGGCTGGGGCCCGACACCGGCGAGTCGGCGGTCGTCGACCTCGAGCCCCTTCCGCCACGCGAGGCCGATCCCGGACCGGACACGATGGGTGACGATGCCGACCTGCCGCCTGGCTGGTCGAGGGCGGTCGATTCCCGCCAGACGTCCGAACCGTGGCCGGACGGAGACCCGGCACCTACTCCGGCACCGACGCCTGCACCGGCACCGGTACCCGCTTCGGCACCTACTTTGGCACCGATCCCTGCAGCTGCACCTGCACCGACCCCACCCTCCCCGGCGCCCCCGCCAAACTCACCTCCAGCGCCCACCGCAGCCCCAGCTGAGGTCACGGCGTCCCGGCCCGCACCCGGCACCCGCCCCGGCGGGGTCCGACGCCGACCAACGATGAACCCAACGCCAGCGACGGTCGCTCCTCCCGTCGAACCGGCGGCTCCGCCACCGGAGCCGCCGCCCGAGCCGGCCGGCGAGCCCGAGGTCCCGGACGACAGCACCTTGACCGCCGAACACGAGGCACTCAAGACGCAATCCACCCCCGCCGTGGTGCCCGAAGACTCGTCGCCGGGCAGATGGCGGGTGCCCGCGTCGGCCAGGGGGCGCCGACCGACGCGCGACGCCGAGAGCTCCTCCGGCTCCGACGACGACCCGTCACCCGCCGACGGTTCCTGATCGGCTGCTCCGCACCGATGACCACCGCAGCCGCCCGGCCGCACGGTTCCCTGCTCGCCCACGACGACGGCCCGTTGATCATGGGCATCGTCAACGCCAACGCCGATTCGTTTTCCGATCCGCGAGCCACGATGGGCCCCGAAGCGGTGATCGCAGGGGCGACCGAATTGGTCGACGCTGGCGCCGACCTGCTCGACATCGGTGGCCAGACCGCCTCCCCAGCGGTTGCAGAGATCAGCCTGGACGAGGAGCTCACCCGCGTGCTCCCGGTGATCGAAGCTTTGGCCGCCGAGCTCCCGCAGGTGCCGCTGTCGGTCGATACCTACCGTCTGGAGGTGGCCGAGGCTGCCCTGCAGGCCGGCGCGTCCGTGCTCAACAACATCATCGGCGCCCAACACGCCGAGTTCGCCGCCCTGGCTGTACGCCACGACGCGTTACACGTGATCACCCACAACCCTGGAGCCCCCAAGACCAAGCTGCTCGAGAACGATCGTTACGGCGACGTCGTCGAGGACGTTGGCGTCTACTTTCGCGCTCAGCTCGACGAGCTCGGCTGCGTGCCGGGCGCCCTTGAGGCCACGATCATCGATCCGGGCATCGACCTGGCCAAAACCCCGGCCCAGAGCCTGGAGCTCCTGCGACGGGCCTCCGAGTTCGATGCGCTGGGCGTCCCGGTTCTCATGGCGATCTCCCGCAAGGATGTGATCGGCGTCATGACCGAGTCGCCGCCCGACCAGCGCCTGGCCGGCACCCTGGCGGTGCTCGGCCACCTGCGATCCGGAGGCCAGCGCATCTTTCGCCTCCACGATGTGGCCGAGGCCCGGCGCTACCTCGACGTCTGCCGCTATCTCGAGGGGGAAAATCAGATCGACGCTGCGGCCCGGCTGGCGCCCGAACTGCGCCGCCGACAGGCCTGAGCAGGGGCGACCGGTTTCGGCGGAAGGCGGCTCAGCCGGCCCGCTGCGCCCGTTCCTCCCGCTCTTCACGGTTGGCTGCGCTCACTCCGTAGCCAACGATCACCGCCGGCACGAGGAACACCGCCGACAAGGCCAGGCAGGTGGTGACGACGACCACCATCCACTCCTCGAAGCCGGTGATGACGCCGATGGCAAACACGACGATGGCGATGAGGATCACCGAGTAGCCGAGGCGCTTGCCCATGTTGGCCAGCTCCGAGGCCCGGGCTCGCTTGGCGAGCACGGGGTCGGTCGGCGGTACTGGGTCGGTCGGCGGTACTGGGTCGGTCGGCGGTACTGGGTCGGTCGGAGGGATTGCGGCGTCGTCGGGATCAGCCATGGGAGAACTCCTTTGGTAGCGAGCCCGGTCGCGGGCCCAGCCAGGTGTGGCGCAACCCGCCGAGCGACGATCCCGCCTGCACCCGCAGCGCCCCACGGCCGGCCCAGGGCCGCGCCCCGGTGACCGTGCCGTCGTCGGCCAGCGAGATCGGGTCGGCCCGACCGGCGCTGGCCAGCGCCGCCACCTCATCCAAGCGTTCTGCGAGCGGTGCCGCAGCGTTCTGCAGCAGTGCCTCAACCCGGCTCCACGTGTTGCGGCGGCCGGCCCACAGCAGGGGCGCGAGCACCGCCGGCACGTCGGGGATCCGGAAGCGCTCCTCGCCCGGATCGAAGTCATAGGGGTGGCAATACAGAAAGGCAACGCCCTCGTCCGCCCAGCGGGCGAAGCCCTCGCGCACCATCCACCAGGGCGTGGCCCGCAGGAAAGTCCCCCCGCCGAAGTAATAGACGTAGCGCCCGACCCTGGCGAACTCGCCCGAGGTCTCGAGCAGCCCCGAGGGCCAACGAAACGGGTGGGGCGGAACTCCGGGGTACCACCAGAGCGGGTTGCGACGCGACGACACACCCGAGGAGTAGGCGTAGCCCTCCTCGGCGAGGATGTCGGTGGCCCACAACGACTCCCGCACCAGCGAGTACGTCGGGGCCCGGAAACCGATGACAGGGCTACCGCCCAGGTCTTCGAGCACCCCCTTGGCCCGTCGCACGTCGTCGCGGAACCGTTGTGGGGACAGCTCGGGAAGCGGGGTGTGGGTCCACCCGTGCACACCGATCTCGTGGCCGGCAGCAGCGACGGCGGCCACCAGGTCGCCGTGACGCTGAGCCAGTTCCCCAACGAAGTACCAACTGCCGCGCACCCCGAGGCCCTGCAACCAGCCGAGCACCTCCCAGGCCAGCTGCTCGTAGCGCAGCTCCCCCAAGGGGTCGGCCCAGTGGTCCTCCACGTCGATGGTGAAGCTGACTCCGCCGGACACGGTGGCATCGTAGCCCCGATCAACCTCTTCGCCGTCCGCCCCCACCCGTAGTTACCGTGCGGTAACTACCGCTATCCTGAGGCCATGCGCCTTCCCGCCGCAGCCCGCCGCCGCCAGTTGTTGGGCGTGGCCCTCGATATCTTCGGCGAGCGGGGGTTTCATGCGACCTCGATGAACGACCTCGCCGAGGCGGCGGGCGTCACCAAGCCGGTCCTCTACCAACATTTCTCCTCCAAGCGCGAGCTGTTCCTGGAATTGCTCGCCGAGATCGGCGCCGACCTGTCCAGCGTGATCGCCAAGGCGACAGTGGACCAGTCCTCCACCCGCCAACAGCTCGAGCATGGCTTCGACGCCTACTTCGCCTGGGTCGACCACAACCGGGCGGCCTTCGATCTGCTCTTCTCGGCCGGTACTCGGCGCGAACCCGACTTTTTGGCCGCAGCACATCGGGTGGAGGATGCGATTGCGGACCTGGTGGCCGACAACATCGTGATCAGCGGCCTCACCCGCGAGCGTCGCGTGCTGCTCGCCCACGGCATCGTCGGCATGGCCGAAAGCACCTGTCGGCGCTGGATCGCCAAACCCGCCAGCATCGACCACGCCGAGTTGGCAGCGCAGGTGTCCGAACTCGTCTGGTTTGGCCTGCGCGGGATCCGTGCGGCCGAACTGCCGGACCACCCCGCCGACCCCCGGCGTTGAGCCGAGAGACAAAGCGCTAGGTTGCACCGGTGACTGACGAATGGTTCGAGGTTGTCGTCGAGATCCCCCGGGGGTCGCGCAACAAGTACGAGATCGATCATGACACCGGCGACGTCTGGTTGGACCGACTGCTGTTCCAAGCGACGGTCTACCCGGTCGAGTACGGCTTCTTCCCCAACACCCTCGCCAACGACGGCGACCCGCTCGATGTGTTGGTGTTGCTCGGCGAGCCCACCTACCCCGGCGTTCACCTGCGGGTTCGGGTGGTCGGCATGATGATGATGCACGACGAGGCAGGCCGGGACGAGAAGATCCTGTGCGTCCTGCACGACGATCACCGCCAGGATCAGTACAGCGACATCGGCGACCTGCCCGAGCATCTGCTGGCCGAGATCAGCCACTTCTTCGAGGTGTACAAGGATCTCGAGCCGGGTAAGTACGTCAAGGTTGGTGGCTGGCACAGCCGGGACGAGGCACTCGCCGTCGTTGCCGAGGCCCAAGCCAACTTTCCGGGCTGACCGCCCACCGCTCGACATGACCACATGCGTGTGCCCATGACCGACGCCGGGCGGACCGCCGCCGATCCCGAGTCGCTGGGCGTCGACCCGGCCGGCCTGCAGCGAGCGGCCGACCGCATCCAAGCCGAGGTCGACACGGGACGACTCCCCGCCGCTCAGCTGGCGGTGGCCCGGCACGGACAACTGATACTCGACGTCAGCTTCGGCTCGGCGACGACCGCCGACCGCTTCGTGGTGTATTCGTGCACGAAGGCATTCACCGGCGGGGTGATCTGGCAGCTGCTCGGCGAGGGACGCCTGGCTCTGGACGATCCCGCCGCCCGTTATGTCCCGTCGTTCGGGGCCAACGGCAAGAACGCGGTGACGATCGCCCACCTGCTCACCCACACCGGCGGGTTTCCCCACGCCCCGCTGGGACCGCCGCTCTGGGACTCGGCCGAGGGGCGCAACGAGGCGTTTGCCCGATGGCGCCTGGACACCGAGCCGGGGACCCACTTCGAGTATCACCCGACGTCCGGGCATTGGGTACTGGGGGCGGTGGTCGAAGCGATTCTTGGCCAGCCCTTGGGCGAGGCGATCGACGAGCGCCTGTGCCGACCGCTGGGGCTCACGTTCGGGCTGGGGCAGCCGCCCGAGGCTCAAGGCCCAATCGCCAACCCGGTCGCCGTCGGCGAGCCGCCCTCCCCCGACGAGTTGCGGGCGGTGTTCGGCACCGACAGCTTCGACCTGGGCGAGGTCACCCCCGAGGTGCTCACGATGTTCGCCAAACCGGGGGTTCGGGTCGTCGGCGTACCCGGTGCGGGCGGCGTGGCCACCGCCGCCGACCTGGCTCGCTACTACCAGGCGCTGATGGCCAACCCCGACGGGATGTGGGATCCCGAAGCGCTTCGCCTGGCCACCCAGGAGATCCTCGTCAACTTGCCCGACCCGATGCTCGGCTTCGCCGCCAACCGGTCCGCCGGGCTGATCATCGCCGGGCACGACGGCAACAACACGCTGCGCGGCTTCGGCGCCGGCTGCTCACCACGGACGTTTGGGCACAACGGCGCCGGCGGCCAGATCTCCTGGGCCGACCCCGACACCGGCCTGTCGATGGGGTTCGTCACCTCGGGCATCGACGCCAACAACCTGCGCGAGGCGCGACGCACCATATCGATCGCGTCGAAGGTGGCCGACTCGGTCTCTGGCTGACGCGATGCGCCCAGGTCCAGGCCCGTCACCGGGGCGACGGCGGCTGAAACCACCAGCCATGCTCGCCGGGTTCCACGAAGTCACAGTCCCGGCCGACCCGCCACAGTGCCAGCGGAATCGGTGTCGGGTCGTAGCGGTACCACTCCGGAAAGGCCTGACGGACCGCGTCGGTCGCCCGTGCCGCCTGGTAGTGGGGAATGCGATGATCGATGTGGTGGGCGACGTGGGTGCTGCCGATGCGGTGGTGCACGGTGTCGATCAGGCGCCCGTACGGACGATCGACCGTCTGGAACGCCCCGAGCAGCCACGACCACTCCGGTTCGGCGAAGTGCGGGATGTCGACGTTGGTGTGCTGCAGCCAGGTGTAGCCGACCAGCCAGGCGTTCATCACCAGGTACGGGCCGACGTAGAGGGCCAGCACCGCAACGATTCCGAACTTGACCGCCGCCGCGACAAGCAGACCGACGACGACCGCTACCCCGGCCGCCGATGCCCATACCCGCCGGTGCCAGCGAGCCGGAAACAGCTCGGTGTCGAAGGGCTGGACCGGCCAGAAGTGGTTACTGCGACCGCGGCGCTCGGATCCGGTGAGGCCGACCAGCAGGTAGGCCGGCCACCCGAACAGCAGGGTTTGGGCGATGCCCAACGCGTTGGCGACGGGGCCGCTCGGGCGGCGGGGGCGGCCTTCGGCGTCGCGGCTGGGTGCTGCGGCGCGACGAGGGACGTGCGTCTCACCCTCGTCGAGGTGGTTGGTGCGTGCGTGATGCACGCCATGGCTGCGTTGCCACGAGAAGTAGGGCACAAGCAGCGCACTGTGAAGCACGAAGCCGACCCCGTTCTCGAGCCGCCGGTTGGGTGAGAAGGCCCCGTGGCCGCACTCGTGGGCGATCACCCACAGCCCCGTCGCCGCAGTGCCGCACGCCACGGCGTAGATCAGCCAGACCGGGAGCCACGCCCAGGTCATCGGCAGCCACGCCGCTGCGGCGCCGACCATCCCGGCGACCAGCACCAGCGACAAGGCGAGATGGGCGAACGCCCTGGCCGTCCGGCGTTCAAAGCACTCAGCGGGTATCGAGGCGCGGACTTCGGCGCGGGTCGGTAAAATCGGGCGCGCTAACAGCGCCCGATCAGGGGGGAACAGAGCGGTCATGGCGCGCAGCGTAAGCCAGAACGGCGCTGCTCCCGGTCAGCCGTTCGGCCGGCTGCTCGGATTCGTTGGCGCACCGGGGCCGATCGCATGGTGGGCATACGTCACATTCGTCTGGCCAGGCCGGCGATGAAAAACCTCACGGGTGTCGGCGCTCAGTACGTGACGTTGTAGCTGCGCAGCCAGCGACGCCCGTCGGCGAGCAGCACGAACTCGGACACCGAGCCGTTCTCGGCACCCTTGAACGCGAAGTTGGATGCCCCGGTCAGGTCGGCCAGCATGCGGGCGATCACCCCGCCGTGGACGACGAGCGCCACCCGCTGGTCTCGCCGCCCCTCGACGGCGGTGGCCAGGCCCCGGGCCAGGCGCTCGGAGAACGCCTCCTCGGCCTCTGCGCCGGGGATCGTGTCCCAGCGCTCGAGGAGCATCGCCGCCTTGACCACCGGATCGCCCGCCGCACCGGCCTCGCGCAACAGACCTCCCTCCAGCTCTCCCACATACACCTCCCGCAGGTCGGCCAGGGCGATCGGGGTGAGGCCCAGACGCTCCGCCAACGGCTCGGCGGTCTGCTGGGTGCGCACCAGCGTCGACGTGTAGATGGCATCGATGGGCCGCTGACCGGGCTCGCACAGGGCCTCGGCCGTCCGCTGCGCCTGCTCTACGCCGATCGGGTCGAGCGCCGGGTTGCCCTGACCGGCGAACATCGGGTGGCGTTGCCCCGGGATGACCGGGGCGGACGCGCCATGGCGGATCAGCGTCACGGTCACCGAACCGGGCGGTGGCACATAGGGGCGCTGGTGGATCGGCGACGACTCGGTCATGGCATCGTTTTTAGCCGCTCACATCCGCACCGAGCGGCGAGACATCGGGAACACCAACCGGTTCGGAGGCGACAACACGGCCCCGAAGCCCTAGAATGAGAACACGTTCTAGTTTTGCCGACCTCGTTCCTGGCGACGCCCAGGGCGCTCGAAGGAGACAAGATGGTCACCGGACCCATTGCCACGACCCGTTCGCCGTTCCCGGTGCCCTACGGCTGGTTCACCATGGCGTACTCCGAGCAGCTGAAGATCGGCGACGTCGTCCCACTCGAGTACTTCGACCGCCACCTGGTGCTATGGCGCGACAACGATGGCGAGGCCCACGTCAACGATGCCTTCTGCCCCCACCTGGGCGCCCACCTCGGGCACGGTGGCGTGGTCGAGAACTGCGAGATCGTGTGCCCGTTCCACGGCTGGCGGTTCGACGCTGAGGGCCACAACACCAACATCCCCTACGCCGATCGGGTGAACAAGCGGGAGGTGGCGACCCCATACCCCACCGTCGAACGCAACGGCGCCATCGCTGCGTGGTATCACCCCTACGACGAGCCCCCCAGCTTCGAGCTCCCCGAGGTCGAGGAGTTTGAGAACACCGAGGAGTGGACCGAGCCGATCCGCCGCTCGTTCACCATCGAGGCGCCGTGGCAGGAGCTGGCCGAGAACGGTGTTGACGCCGCCCACTTCCGCTACGTCCACAACACCGAAATGGTGCCCGAGCTCGAGCGATACGACACCGACGGCTATCGCAGCACGATGCGGTCGGCCCAGAAGTTCCCGACGCCGCGGGGCGTCGTCGACGGCCGGATCGATTCCGACAGCTGGGGCCCGGGCTTCTCAATCACCCGGTTCAGCGGCATCATCGACACGGTCCTCATGGGGTGCAACACACCGATCAGCGCCAACAAGTGCGAACTGCAGTTCAGCTTCGTCACGCGCCGCATGGGCGACGCCAACTTCGAATCGACCGTTGGCACCGCTTTCGCCGACGAGGTGTCCCGCCAGGTGGTCGAGGACAAGCCGATCTGGGAAAACAAGGCCCACCTGGTGCGGCCGGCGTTGGCCCCCGGGGACGGCCCGTTCATGAAGTTTCGCAAGTGGGCCAGCCAGTTTTACGTCGAGCCGATGCAGTCCGAGGCGATGGTGTTCCCGCCGTCGGGCTCGTTCCCGGCCGAGGGCGAGCGGGAGCTGACCGCCTCGAAGAAGTTCGGTACCCCCGACCCGGCGTTCAAGCAGTAGTAAACCGAGGGCAATACCCGACCACCTTGGTCAACTAGGTAGGGTTTCGAGGTGCGATCCCTCTTCACCTTCCCCGATCCGGTCGACGAACTCGCGGCGCGCAGCGTCGCCACCGGCGTCTTCGCCCTCACCGGCCTGATCATCGTCGGCACCGCCGCCGGGTTTACCGGCGCCAAGTGGATGGTCATCCCGCTGGCACTGGGGTTCTGGGCCCGGGTGCTCACCGGCCCCACCCTCAGCCCGCTTGGCCAGCTCGCCACCCGGGTGGTGGCTCCCCGTCTACCCGGCTCACCACGGTTGGTGCCCGGCGCCCCCAAGCGCTTTGCCCAGGGAATCGGAACCGTCATGTCGAGCCTGGCTGCCATCGTTTGGCTGGGATTGGACTGGAGCGGGGCCGGCTTCGCCCTGGTTGCGGGGATCGCCGTCGCCGCCGGACTTGAAGCTGGGTTCGCGCTGTGCCTCGGGTGCGTCGCCTATGGACGATTGGCCAACGCCGGCTTGTTCGCCGCGGCAGACTGCCCGGAATGTGCCGACATCTCTCTCCGACCGACACGAACCGGACGCGTCCGCCCGGCGCAGGACAGCCCACTGCGCCAGGCGCAAGACAGGGCACCGGCCTCCCGCTCCTGACCAACAAGCGCTGCGAATCGGCCGCTCGTGGTTGAGGGTGGCACCCCCCAGGACCGCGCAACCGGCGGTGGCGCGCCCGAGCACGGCATGGTCGACCACGGCGTGGTGTGGTTTCGCAAGGACCTGCGGCTCGTCGACAATCCGGCCTGGAATGCCGCCGTGTCCAAGTGCCGCCGAATCACGGCGTTGTTCGTGGTCGATCCGGCGATCGTCGAACCTGCCGGCCCGTACCGCCTTGCCCAACTGAGCGCGCACCTGCGCGCCCTCGACGAGGAGCTCGCTTCGGCGGGCGGCCAGCTGTGGTTGCGGCGCGGTGACCCGGCCTCCGTCGTGCCCCACGTGGTCGGCGAGGTGGAGGCGGGCGCACTGTACGCCAACGCGGACGCCGCCCCGGGTAGCCGCCGTCGCGACAAGCGGGTCCACCAGGCGCTGGCCTCGACACCAGCCGCCCGCCACCATCGCAACGAGCCTGTGCCCTTTCACACCTACTGGGGCACGTTGGTGCTTCCGCCGCTGTCGGTGACGACGAACGATGGCGGGGTGTCCAAGGTGTTCACCCCCTTCTACAAGCGCTGGCGGGACACCCCGTGGGACGCCTGGCCGGAGCGCAACCCCCTCGCCGAGGACACACCGCAGGTGACCCGCCCGCCGTCACAAGCGGCCTGGGGTGCCGGCGAGACGATGGCGATCGACAATCTTCACCACGCCGGCGACGTCCCGCATCACTCCGGCGGATCCCAGGCGGCGCTTGGTCGCTTGGGCGCCGCCGTTCAGCGTGCCCCCCGCTATCGGGACGAGCGGGACCGCCCCGACCTGGCGACCACGACCGAGCTGTCGGCCGACCTGCACTACGGCACCCTGTCACCGCGACGCGCAGCGTCGGCGCTGGGGCACGCGACCGGCGGCTCCGACTCGGAGGGGCCGCCAGCGGACGCTGTCGAGGGCGGCGCAGCGATCGTCCGCCAGCTGGCCTGGCGGGACTGGTATGCCCACCTGCTGTGGGCCCACCCGCACCTGACCGACCGGGCGATGCGTAGCGAGTATGACCGGCTGCCCTGGCAGAACGATCCCGACGAGTTCGACGCCTGGTGCCAAGGGAGGACCGGGTTTCCAATCGTCGACGCCGGCATGCGCCAGCTGGCCGCCTCCGGCTGGATGCACAATCGGGTGCGAATGATCGTGGCGTCATTTCTGGTCAAGGACCTGCTCGTCGACTGGCGCCTGGGCGAAGCCCACTTTCGCCGCCTGCTCGTCGACGGTGACACCATCCAAAATGTCGGCAACTGGCAGTGGGTGGCCGGCACCGGCCCCGATGCGGCGCCCTACTTTCGGGTCTTCAACCCGACGACCCAGGCCGAGAAGTTCGATCCCCGCGGCGAGTTCGTTCGATCCTGGGTGCCCGAGTTGGCCGGTCTGCCACCGAAGTGGATCCATCGCCCATCGGAGGCCCCGGCCGGGGTGTTGGCCGATGCCGGGGTTGAGCTGGGGACGACCTATCCCCTGCCGCTGATCGACCACGGCGATGCTCGTGAGCGGGCCCTGGCGGCGTACGGTCAGGCCCGAGGCGACACCCCGTCGAAGTGACCGGGAGTGCACGGCACGGCCCCAGCCCACCCGGCCGATAGCGTCGGCGATCATGGCGGCCGAACCGACCTTGTGCACCCTTCATATCGGCGATGATCCAACGACCTGGCGGGCTGCCGGATTCGACATCAGCCAACGGTCGACAACGATTCCAGCGATCCAGCTCGGCGCGGTGAGCATTCAGCTGCACGGCGCCGACGGGCCGCGCGGCCTGCTGCGATGGGACCTTGTTCTGCCCGAGCGGTCGACTTCACAGGCCGACTCCCCGCCATCCGCATCCGCCGGTGGCGACCTCGATGGGTTGCCGACCGCATGGGTGGCCGACACCCCAAAGGCATCCCTCGCAACCCACCCCAACCGGATGAGCTCGATCGACCACATCGTCGTCAGCTCACCAGATGTCGATCGCACGGTGCGCGCCCTGACGACTCACGGCTTCCGGGAGCGCCGCCGACGCACGACCGGCCGCTACGGCGCACCGATGGTGCAGGTGTTCTTCTGGGTCGGCGATGTGATCCTGGAGCTGGTCGGGCCGACCGACGTGCCGGCGGATCCCGGCGGACCCGCCGCCTTCTTCGGGCTGGCACTGACCAGCGCCAACCTCGCGGCGACCGCCGTCGGGCTCGGCGACCTGCTGGGCCCACCCCGCGAGGCCGTACAGCCCGGACGTTTCATCTCCACGCTGCGGCTCGACCGGGTGGGCGGGTCGGTGCCGACCGTCATCATGAGCCCGCACCCGGGCGACCCCGCATCCGCCTGAGGGGCGCACCGGCAGTAGGGTCGCCTCCGATGCTCGATCATGTCTTCACCGACGCCATCGGTTCGCTCCGCGATGCCATGGAACGGGCAATGCTGGAACGCCAGGCCTTCGAGGAGCGCTTTCAGACCGACATCCTGCTCGGCGACGTGAGCTGGGAGACCTCCTACGGGTTGCCCGGGGAGGGCACCCCCCCGCGTATCCGCGCCGACATCTCGTTGGATTGGCCGACGTGGAGCCAGACCGCCTACCGCTCGTGGTACATCGACGAGGATCTGACCGAGGCGCCGAGCATCGAGATCGAGGTGTCGTTCCGCATCCAGCGCATGTCGGAGACGCCCGACCTGGCCAGCCTGCTGGCGGCCCTGCCCGAGGACAGCCCCAACGTGGGCCCCGAGCGGCTTCACCGTGAGGGGCCGACCACCGAGGCATTACACGACAGCCACCTCACCAGCACCGAGTGGTCGGTCGAGGTGTCCTACGAAGGGGTCTACGAGCTCGACGAGTCCACCCTGGCCGACGGCTCGGTCCTCGACGACCACTTTGGTGCCATGGGCGGCTGGGTGGCGTCCACGCTGGTCAAGCTCGGCGACCTGACCTTCAGCTTTCTGCCCTCGAACGACATCGACCTGCCCTGAGGGAGCCCGCCGGACCCAGCGGCGCCGCCATCCTCAGCAGAGGACCGCGTCGACGAACTCCTCAATCGTCTCGACGGTCATCGTCGGCGGGGCCAACTCATCCGGCCAGGGGTCGGGCCCCCGCATCCACGCGCCGTTCAGCCCGACGCGGCGCCCACCTTCGATATCGAAGTGCGGGTGGTCGCCGACCATCCAGCCATCGAGCGGGTGGCCGCACAGCTCGGCGGCCAGCTGGAAGATCTCCGGTTCGGGCTTGCGGGCACCGACCAACTCCGACACGACCACCGCGTCGAAGTGCCCGGCCAAGCGAGCGGCGTGGATCTTGTCCCACTGGCCGGGGGGCCCGTTGGTCACCAGGCCCAACACCCAGCCCGCATCCGCCAGCCGGGTCAGGGCGACCCCAACCGAGGCGTTGACCTCGATCGACGCCACCCAGTGCGCCTCGCGGTCAGCGGCGATCGCCGCCTCGGCCACGTCGAATCGCTCGGCCGCCAGCGGCATCCAGCGGTTCTTGTCGCCGTAGCCGTTGCCGTCGACGTCGATCAGCCACTCGAGCGCACCCGGCGCGTCGATCTGTTGCCGCTCCAACATGCCCGACGCCCAGCGGGCGAACATCGCCCGGCGGTCGATCAGCGTGTTGTCAAGGTCGAACAGGCCCAAAGTCATCGCAGCATCCGCTGTGTCACGGACGCGGGGGAAGGTCTTCGAAGACTCCC
>NZ_DAOLGP010000001.1:0-30808 GCF_035329545.1 Candidatus Neomicrothrix sp. | reverse complement strand
GTCATCGCAGCATCCGCTGTGTCACGGACGCGGGGGAAGGTCTTCGAAGACTCCCGGGCGTTTCTCGGCCTTGGCAGCGAAAGCCTCCATCATGTCGCCCGGCTGAAACATGCCCGATTGCCACCCGGCGATCTGATGCAGCGCGTCAGCGGTCGAATGGTCGCGTGCGTAGCTGATCGCCTCCTTGGTGCCCCAGATCGCCAGGGGCGACTGGGCGGCGATGCGCCCGGCGATCTCGAGCACGCCGGCGATCAGGGCGTCGTGGTCTGCGAAGACCTCGTTGAAGAACCCCACCTCGTGTGCCCGCTCCGCCGGCACCCGGTCGCCGGTGTAGGCCCACTCGCGCGCCACCCCGTCGGGGATCAGCTTGCCCAGGCGCTGCAAGGTGCCGACGTCGGCGGTCATGCCGATGTTGATCTCCTGGATACACACGAAGGCATCCTCGGTGCCGTAGCGGCAGTCGGCCGCCGACACCATGTCGACCGCCCCGCCGATGCAGCCGCCCTGCACGGCTGCCAACACGGGAAAACGAGCCTCGGCCAAAGCGGTAAAGCTGGCCTGGAGGTGCTGCACCATCAGCCACAGGCTGGAGTTGCGCCGGCCCTGCTCGGTAGCGCCCGGGGCCCCGCCCAGCCCGCCGTCAGTAAACACCGCCAAGTCCATCCCGGCGGAGAAGTGCTTGCCGGTGGACGACAACACCATGACGCGGGTGGTGCCGGCGGCATCGAGGGCCCTCACGATGGCGGGAAGCTCGGTCCAGAACGCCAGCACCATCGAGTTGTAGGCGTCCGGGCGGTTGAGCTGCACGTGGGCGACGCCATCGGCGAGGCTCACGTCGAAGCACTCCCAGGCTGTGTCCACTGGGGGAACGGCCTCCATCGGCGATTCTCGATCGGTCGGTGTTGCGGTCACGGTGCGGGGCTCCTCTGGTTTGAACGACGCGGTGGATGCGGACGCGTCGTCACGGTACCCGGCCAGCGGCTGACAAACTGGCGAGGTGATACTTCGGCTGACCCTGCGGAGCGCCCGAGCCCACATACTGCGGTTCCTGCTCACCACCTTTGCGGTGCTCATCGGCGTCACCTTCATCACGACGGCCTACGGGCTGGCGGACCAGCTGCGGAGCATCCTCGACGAGGAGACCTCCGGCGCCGGCGCGCTGGGCGACGTCGGCGAGATTCCCGGTGCCAATCGGCTGTTGTTCGTGTCACCCGAGCTCACGTCGTTCGGATTCGGCGGCTCGCTCGATGCTGCCCTGGTCGACGAGATCGACGGCATCGACGGCGTCGCATCGGCGGTCGGGCAAAGCCAGCGTGGCGTCGCTTTCGGCGTGCCAGGGCGTCGCGTCGACGCCCTGGGGGCCATACAGAGTTCGGCCACCACCTCCGCCTTCGACGATGCCCGGTGGAAGCTCACCTCCGGCACCGCCCCCAAAGGCCCCGATCAGTTGGCGGTCAACAGCGACGGTCTCAGCGCCGCCGACGCACAGGTGGGCGACACGGCCTCGGTGTTTCTGCCGACCGGGCGACGGGACATGACCATCACCGGGGTGGTTTCGTCGGTGACCCCGGAGTCCTCCAGTTTGTTCACGTTCACCTCGGCGGTCGCCGTATTCGACCCGGCGGTCAATGCCCAGCTGTTCGGCGGCGGCAACCGGATCGACAGCATCCTGGTGGCGGTCGCCCCCGATGCCGACGTCGCCACCGTCAGCTCGGCGATCGAGGCCAACCTTCCCTCTGGCATCACGGTCGGCGACGCCGAGGACCTCACCGGCCAGGTCGTCGGCCTGATCAACACGATCGTCGACGGCATCGAGACCGGCATGTTGGTGTTTGCCGGCATCACGTTGTTCGTCGGCACGTTCCTGGTGGCCAACACGTTCTCGATCGTCGTCGCTCAGCGCACCCGGGAGCTGGCGGTGCTGCGGGCGGTCGGCGCCGGCCGGCGCCAGGTGTTCGTTTCGGTGCTCGGTGAGGCGGCGGTGATCGGGTTGATCGCCTCGCTGCTCGGTTTGGCCGCAGGGCTGGCGCTGTCCACGCTTGCGGGCTGGGCGATCGATACCGACCGAGGCTTCGAGCTGATCGTGTCGGGTCGCACCGTGGGCATCGGGTTCGGTATCGGCCTGGGGGTCACGCTGCTCTCGGCGCTGTTCCCGGCGCTCAAAGCGATCAGGGTGTCACCGGTGGCGGCGATGCGCGACACCGAGTCCGACCCGTCGCGTTCGGGGCTCTCGGGCCTGTTGATGGGCCTGCTCGCACTGGGTGTGGGCCTCACCGGCATCGTGATCGGCTTGGGCGGCGGACGGTCGACCCCACAGCGCATCGCTCTGATCGGCGGCGGTGCGATCGTGATGTTCCTGGCGCTCGCCGCGCTGTCGCGGGTGATCGCTGCGCCAGCGGTGCGGCTGATCGGAGCACCGCTCGGTTCCGGCCCGGTGCCGACGCTGGCCCGCACCAACGCCGCCCGCAACCCCAAGCGAACCGCCACCACCGCCAGCGCGCTGATGATCGGGCTGGCGCTGATCGCTTTGGTGGCCACCGTGGGCCTTTCGGTCCGTCAGAGCCTCGAGAACCAGCTGCGTAACAACACGACCGCCACCTGGTACCTCGTCCCCAACCAGTTCGTGCCCCCGGACCCGGCTGCCATCACCGACGCGCTGAGCGGGGCCGAAGGCGTGGCCGCCGTCGTGCCCAGCTCGTTCGCCAACGCCACCGTCGAAGGACCGGCCGGGAAGACGACGGGGGTGGCGGTCGCCAGGCTGAGCGAGGTGGGTGAGGTGTACGACCTCAACATCACCGACGGCCCCTCCGACGGCGGGGTATGGCTGTCGAGCGACGCTGCCGACAACCAAGGCGTCGGCCAGGGCGCCCGGGTCACCGTGTCCACAGGAACCGGCGCCGAGACCACCGCCACCGTCGGGGCGATCTACACCCGCACGGCGGCGCTGAGCGACATCATCATCGACGAGCGGGTCGCCGACGAGGTCGGCGCACAGGCTTTCGTGCAGGCCATTGCGATCAAGGCAACACCCGACACCAGCCCAGCGGCACTGAAGGCGTCGATCGAGCCGGTGGCCGCCGACTTTGCCAACGCCGAGGTGATCACCCCCAGGCAGTTCGAGGAGAGCCAGACCGGCCCACTCGACATAGCGGTGAAGGCCGTTGCCGCACTGCTGTTGGCCTCAGTGTTGGTCGCCGGGCTGGGCGTGGCCAACACCCTTGCGCTCTCGGTCTACGAACGCACCCGCGAGATCGGCCTGCTGCGAGCGGTGGGCATGACGCGCCGTCAGATCCGCAAAACGGTTCGGCGTGAGGCGGTGATCACCTCGGTGTTCGGTGGGCTGCTCGGCGTGGTGGTCGGTACTGCTCTGGGCTCGGCAGCGGTCAAGGTGCTGCCCGACTCGCTGTCGAACACCCTGGTGATCCCATGGCTGTGGATTATCGCCTGCATCATGTTCACGATGCTGATGGGCCTGCTCGCCGCGCTGTGGCCCGCCTGGCGGGCGGCGCGTATGAACATGCTCGATGCGATCTCCCACGAGTAGCTGATTGCAACGACCGGCCTCCCCCGAAGCACTTGCCGGCCCGGCGCTGTGGGGCGCTGCGTTGGGATGCTGTGCTGAACTGAGCCCCATGTACACGGGTGAACGTCCAGCGGTGCTCGAACGTGCGGCCACCCGGCGCCGGTTCCTCCGCGGCGCAGCGCTGATCGGCGCTGGCGCGCTGGGGGCGGCATGCAGCTCCGACGACGGTGGCGACGGAGCGTCCGCCGAGTCTGTGGCAGCCACCACCCTGCCGCCGGTCCCCGAGCTCGAGGGCGACCCGTTTGCCCTCGGGGTCGCCTCCGGAGATCCGAACGACACGTCGGTTGTCCTGTGGACCCGGGTGGTCATCGATCCCGCCCGGACAGACGGGGGTGTCGGCGAGGCTCCGGTGCCGGTCGCCTGGGAGCTTGCCGGCGACGAGGCATTCGACCGGGTGGTCGCTTCGGGCACCGAGGTGGCCCGTGGCGAGTCCGCCCACTCGGTGCACGCCATCGCCGACGGGCTCGAGCCGGACGGAACCTATTGGTATCGGTTCTCGATCGGCGAGACCATCTCACCAGTCGGTCGCACCCGCACCATGCCGTCGGCCGGAAAGCAGCCGGCGTCGGGCCAGTTCCGCTTTGCCCTGGCCACCTGCCAGGACTTCCAGGGCGGCCGCTACGCCGCTTGGCGCGACGCCGCCGAGCTGGACGATCTCGACGCCGTCGTGTTCCTGGGCGACTACATCTACGAGTTGGAGAACCTCTTCACCGGACCCGACGGCGATACCAGCCGCCAGTACACGTCGCCGGTCCCCAAGGACCTCAAGGGGTTCCGGGCCCGCTACGGCCAGGTGAAGGGGGACGAACAGCTTCAGGCCGCACACGCCGCCGCCCCCTTCTTTGCCACCTGGGATGATCACGAAGTCCTCAACAACTACAACGTGGCAGTCGATCCCGAGCTTCGTGCCGCCGCCTACCAGGCTTGGTGGGAGCACCAGCCGGTGCGGCTGCCGCCACCCGAGAACGGCGAGCTGGCGGTGTACCGCACCCTCGACGTGGGTGGGCTGATCCAGCTGTTCATCCTCGACACCCGCCAGTACTCCGACGAGCCGCCGTGCCCAGGCGACGACGGCCTGGGCACGGTCGCCGACTGTGCCCAGCGCGCCGATGACCAGCGCACGATGCTTGGCGAGGACCAGCGCGCCTGGCTGCTCGACGGGCTGGCGGCGTCGGAAACGACATGGACCGCGTTGGCCAACCCGGTGCTGTTCGCCGGGCTGGTCGCCGGCGAGACCGACGAGGGCACTCCTCAGTTCTACATGGACACCTGGGACGGCTTCCCCGCCGAACGGGCCGCGATCCGTTCGGCGCTCGCCGAGCTGGACAACCCGGTGGTCCTCACCGGCGACTACCACGCCAGCTTTGTGCTCGACGTCAACGGCCCGAGCCCATCCGGCGAGGCGACGGACCCGACTGCCGGCGACACGGTGTGCCCGGAGTTTCTGGTCACCGCCATCAGCTCGATCCTCTTCAGCGCCAACTACAACGATCTCAACCCCCAGGTGCGCTACTTCCAGGCCAAGCACGGCTACGCCGTGTTCACGGTGACCGAGGACCGCTTCGAGTGCGAGTTCCGCTATGTCGACGACGTCTGGGATGCCAACAGCACGATCACGGTCGGTCCGACGTGGGCGGTCGACGCCGGCGAACATGTAGCCACCGAGGTGACCGCCTGATGAGCGCCAGGCCCCAACCGCTCGACGGCCCCTCAGAGCCGTTCGCTCTGGCCGCACGAGCGGCCGAGCAGCTCGCCGGTCGGCTGGGTCGCAACGACCACCGGTTGGCGCTGTGGCTGGGCTCGGGTTGGCAGCGAGCGCTCGACGAGCTGAACGTCACCGCCACCACGTCCACCGACGAGCTGGCCGGCTTTCAACCGGCCGGCGCCATGGGGCACGGCTCGGAGGCGCACAGCGTGCGGGTCGACGCCCCCGAAGGCGAGAGCCTGCAGGCGCTGGTGTTTACCGGTCGCACCCACCTGTACGAGGGTCACGGCCCTGCGGCGGTGGCGCACGGCGTTCGCACGGCTGCGGCGGCCGGTTGCACGGTTGCGGTGCTGACCAACGCCGCCGGGTGCCTGCGAAGCGGCGATGCGGGGGCGAGCGATGGTGGCCCCGACGGCGCAGGCGCAGCGTGGCCCATCGGCAGCCCGGTGCTGATCAGCGACCAGCTCAACCTCACCGGTGCGTCGCCACTTACCGGCCCCCTCCCCCCACCTCCGCACGCCTACCGCCACGTCGACCTCACCGATGCGTACCACCCCCGCCTGCGCGGCCTGGCCCGGAACGTTGCGCCCGACCTGCCCGAGGGCGTGTACGCCGGCTTCCACGGGCCCGAGTTCGAGACACCGGCCGAGATCACTGCGGTCGGGCGAGCCGGCGCCGACCTGGTAGGACAATCGACCGTGCTCGAGACGATCGCCGCCCGCCAGGTGGGCCTGGGCGTGCTGGGCATCAGCCTGATTACCAATGCCGCCGCCGGGCTGGGGGGAGCGCTGTCCGCCTCTGAGGTGATCGAGGTGGCCGGCGCCGCCGCTCCCAAGTTGGCCCGCCTGCTCGCCCGGGTGCTCGCAGCACTGGCCGCCGACACCGAACTGTGGGAAGGCTCTGTTCTGTGAATCAGCGCGACGCCACACATCCCATCAACGGCAAAGCCACAGTGCCCACTGACAGCGGAGCCACGGTGCCCACTCACGCGGGAGCCCTGGTGCTCACCGGCGGCACGATCATCACCTGCGACGCCGACGACCGGGTACTCGACGATGGTGCGCTCGCCATCGTCGGCGATCGGTTGGCGGCCGTCGGCCCGACCGCCGACGTCACCGCCGCCTATCCGGGCGCCGCTCGGCACCCCCTTGGCGGGGCGATCGTGATGCCCGGCCTGATCAACGCCCACACCCACTTGGCGATGACGCTTTTTCGTGGGCTGGCCGACGACGTCGACCTGGAGGGATTCCTCGATCGCATCATGCCCGCCGAGGCCAACGTGTTGTCCGGCGAGGCCGTGCGCGACGGCGTTACCCTCGCCGTCGCCGAGTCGCTGCTCGGCGGGGTGACCGCCGCCCTCGACATGTACTTCTGGGACGGGGTGGCCTCCGAGGTCGCCCGCAGCGGTGGCCTACGCCTGGCCGGCGGCCCGGCGTTTCTCGGCGGGGGTAGCCCGGAGGGCACCAGCTTCGACGCCCAGGTCGAGCGCGCCCGGAGGCTCTGGGCCGACCAGGCCGAGGAAACGCCCGACGATCCGATCGGCCGCTGGGCCCACCCCCACTCCACCTACACGGTCGACCCCGATCAGCTCGCGCTGGTGGCCGAGGCTGCCCGCGCCGCCGGTGCACGCCTTCACACCCACGCTTCGGAGTCGGCCGGTGAGGTGGCGATGGTCAGCGCCGCCCGGGGCATGCGGCCCATCGCGCTCCTCGACTCGTTGGGGCTGCTCGGCCCCGACGTCGTGCTCGCCCACGCCGTGCACCTCGACGAGGCCGAGATCGCCGCCATCGCCGCCTCCGGCACCTCGGTTGCCCACTGCCCGGCATCCAACCTCAAGCTGGGCTCGGGCATCGCCCCCATCCCCGCCCTGCTCGCCGCCGGCGTGGTGATCGGGCTGGGCACCGACGGCCCGGCGTCCTCCAACGACCTCGACCTGTTTGCCGTCATGCGCCTCACCGCCCTGATCCACAAGGGGGTCAGCGGCGATGCGACCACCATGACAGCGCACCAGGTGCTGCGGGCGGCCACGATTGGCGGGGCAACGCTGCTTGGTGCCGGCGACTCGCTGGGATCGCTCGAGGTTGGCAAACAGGCCGACCTGGTCGTGCTCGATGCCGGAGCTCCCCACCTGACGCCCAGCTACGACCCGATCGGCACGGTCGTCTACGCCGCCGGACGGGGCGACGTCACCGACGTGTGGATGGCCGGACGCCGGGTGGTCGCCGACCGGACCCTGCTCACCATCGATGTCGCCGCCGCGCGTCACGCGGTCGCAGGGCGCCGCGACCAGGTGCTGGCAGCGCTCTCCTGAGCAACGCGACCGAGCTGGCGGTGGTGCTGACCGTCTTCCTCGTCGCGGTCGGATTCCGGCTCGCTGCGTTGACACTGCCAACGGACGAACGTCGGCGCGTCAACCGGATCGCCGTCCAGATCACACTGGCGGCCGCCGCGCTGGGGATCGGGGTCGGCCTGGTGACCCCGCTGCCACCGCTGGCGACCATGATCGCCGTCGCCTCCGTCGGGGCGATCGCAGCGACGGCGATGATCCTGGGCCAGGGCGCCTCCTACCGGGCGTCCAACTCGTCGCTGACCCCAGGCTTCTCGCTGTCGTCGCTCGCCCGCCGCAGCGGCAGGCTGGCCGGAGCCCACGCCGGGCAGGCGACAGCGTTCGGAGGCGCACTCCGGGACCTACTCGAGCAGTTTGAGCGGGACTTCGGCCCGTGGGGCGGAAGCTCACCCGATCCGGGACCGCCTCCAGACCCCCGGCGGGCAAGCGGACGGTCTCGACCTGCCCCACCGACCCCCGACAACCCCTACGGGATTCTCGGGGTCAGCCGCGACGATGATCGGGCCACCGTCCGCGCTCGCTACCTCGTGCTGGTCAAGCGCGACCACCCCGACACCTACCCGCCGCCGGGCGAGCGAACGCCGGACCAGGCGCAGCGGCAGGCCCGGGCCGAAGCGAACCTCAAGATCATCACCGAGGCCTACCGCCTGATCCGCGTCGAACGCGGCTGGAGCTGAGCGGCCCGAGACACCGTAGCACCCCAAGGGTGCTACGGTGCGTAGATGGCGATCAAGACGTTTGGAGTACGTGACCTGCGAAATTCAACCGCCGACGTGATCGACGCGGCCTTGGACGGACACGAGGTGTATATCAGCGTGCACGGCACCGCCAAGGTTCGAGTGGTGCCGATTGACGATGTCGCCCCGATGGCTCGCGTTGTCGCCGATGCAGCCGCGCTTCCCCGCGTCGCCTCGAACTCGCTGGAGGAACTCCTAGACGCCAAGGAGCGCTCTCAAGACGCACAGTCGGTTCGTTGACGTACCTCCTGGACACGTCAGCCATCATCGGATGGCTCGAACGCAGCGACAGCTCGCTGCCCTCCCTCATCGCCGCCAGCGATTCTGCGCTATACCACCCTGTCGCCCTCGGCGAGCTCTACGCCGGGATCGAGCGCGCCGGGACCAGCCCAGAGCGGGAGATGCGCACGAACACGTTGCGGTTCACGGTGCAGCGACTTGAGCAGATCGGCGAACACGCTCTACCCGCCGAACAGTTCGGCTTCCTGACCTCACGCTTCGGCCGAAAGCTCTCGCACAACGGCTACTGGACGGTTGCCACCGCGATCGCCGCAGGTGGCCTCACGTTGGTGACCGAGGACGTGAAGTTGTTTGACATCGTGACCTCCACGCAGTTTCTGGAAGCGCTCGACGAACGTGCTTGGCTGCCGCCGCCATGCGAGCTCGTTGAGTCCCAAGCGGTTCGCTAGACCGAGCGAACGCCGAGCTGACGCGGCGATCTCACCGCTGGCCGGTCAGACGCAGCGGGGTGCCGGGCCGGGTCCGGCGTTGCGTGGCGGTCGATTGCAGCCAGGCCAGGCCGTCGGGGGTTGTCGTCACGCTGACCTCCGTGTTGGAGCAGCCCCCGTCGGCCACCGATTGGTAGTTCACCCGCGCCGATTTCACGCGGTGCACATCGCCGCGTTCGTCGATCGCCGCCGGGTTGCTCCAGGCGACCCGCACCGGGGAGGCGTCGCACCGGGCGAACACCTCCGACCACACCATCGGTGACACCAACAGGTCGCCCGGCGCCCACAGGTCGCGAATCACTTGAGGTTCGGCGGTGTGGGCAGGCGAACCGGCGTCGGCCGACGCACCTACGTCCGGACCTGCGGCGAGCGGCGTGATCGTGGCCCGCCAGGCGGTGAAGCCCAGCGGTGGCGCCTCGACGTAGGTGCCAGACGCGTTCGCTCTTGCCGCGCCGTACCCGGGTGCAAGGGGCCCTGCGTCGTGATCGCCCGGCGCTCGGGCGACGGTCAGCCGGTAGGGCACCCCGACCCGCCACGGGTAGTCGACCGAGTTGGCATTGCCCGACGCCGACGGCAGCCATCCCCTGCTGCCGTCGAGTTCGCCGACGGCGCCGTACCCGCCCCAGTTGACCGCCCCGTGCCCGGGATGCTGGGCCGCCCACTGCGGGCCGGTGTGGGCGGCACCCTGGCGTCTGCCGCTCGCAGCATCCTCGAAGCCCACCTGCAACGCCCAGAAGTACAGGTCGTCGGTTCGAGGCTCGTCCAGGATGGTGAGGGTGACCCCCACCTCCACAAAGCGTCCGGGCAGGTCCCAGAACAGGTGCATCGACGACGCCCGGTTGCTCGAGGTGGGGTACCCGCGGGTGCGCTCGCTCGGGGCGAGCCCGCCGAAGAGGCGTCGTAACCAACCGGCCAGACCGGTGGGCCCATCGGGAGCGGCCTCGTCGGTCCCACCAGGCTCCTCAGCCAAGCGAGGCCTCGACCTCGTCCAGCTCGGTGATCAGACCCTCCCACTCGGCCATCGTCGCAGCCGCCCGGTCCTTCGCCTCGGCCAACTGGGCGACGAGCGACTTCACCTTGTCGGCATCGTCGTACACCGTCGGGTCGCCCATCTTCGCCTGGATCTCGACCACCTTGCCCTCCGTGCGGCCCACCCGCTTCTCGGCCGCCTGCACCCGCTTGCGCAGCTCGCGCGTGGCGTTGGAGTGCCGCTGACGCTCCTCCGCCGAGGCCTGACGGCGCTCCGCCGGGTTGGTGCCGGCACCGGCGCCGCCCGATGGGCCACCCCCATTTGCCCCGGCGGGTACCGAGGCAGCCGGCGGCTTCGTGCGATTGCGGCCCTTGGCCCGTTGCTTGCCCTGGCCGGACCTCCCTTGACTGGCCTTGCCCTGGTTCGATTTGCCCTGGCCGGACGTCTTCTGCCCGGCGGAACCCGTGACGGTGGCGCTCAACGGATGCGGGTGCAGCACGGCCTCGTCGACCTCGGGGTGGACCGTGACTTGTCCATCGCGCACCTCGATCAGCCCCGCTGCAACCGAGCGGATCAGGTGTCGATCGTGGGTCACGATCAGCACGGTGCCCGGGTAGGCCGCGAGGGCATCCTCGAGCACGTCGCAGCTGGGCAGATCGAGGTGGTTGGTCGGCTCGTCGAGCACCAGCAGGTTGACCGGGTTGACCATGATCGACGCCAACGCCAGCCGGGTGCGCTCACCGCCGGAAATGTCGCCGACCAGCCGGTCGACCGCATCGCCCCGGAAGCCGAAGGTGCCCAGGATCGAGCGGAGGTTTCGGCCTGCGGGATCTTTGCCGATGGCAGCCCGGAAGGTTTCCTCGACCGTCGCCTCCAAGTCGAGCTCATCCACCTGTTGCTGGGCGAAGTAGGCGACGTCGACGTTGGCGCCCAGCTGAGCGTGGCCCGCCGAGGCCTTCAGCTGACCCAACAACAGCTTCACCAGCGTCGACTTACCGGCGCCGTTGGGGCCGACCAGCGCCCACTTTTCGCCGCGCTCGATCACCAGGTCGACGCCGGTGAGGATCGGGTCATCATCGTCGTAGCCCACCGAGATGTCTTCGAGTTCGGCGACCACGCGTGCCGAGCGCTGCGGCTTGGGGAAGCCAAACTTGGCGACCAGCTGGCGGTGGTCGGGCACCTCGATGCGGTCGAGTTTTTCCAGGGTCTTCAGGCGGCTCTGCACCTGACGGGCCTTGGTCGCCTTGTAGCGAAACCGCTCGATGAACTTCTCGGTCGAGGCGACCGACTTGGCTTGGCTGGCCGCCTGGGCCTGCAGGTTGGCCAAGCGCTCCTCGCGGGCGACGATGAACTCGGCAAACCCGCCGACGTATTCGGTGGCGCCGCCGCCGACCACCTCGAGCACCCGCTCGGCCACCGCATCGATGAAGTCGCGGTCGTGGGAGACGAACAGGATCGAGCCCGGCCAGGCGGCCAGCTGTTCCTCAAGCCAGGTCACCGAGTCGACGTCGAGGTGGTTGGTCGGCTCGTCGAGCACGAGCACCTCGGGCTTGGCCAACAACAGCTGGCCCAGGGTGGCCCGCATGCGCCACCCACCGGACAGCTCCGACACGCTGCGGCTCGCATCGCTTGGCTTGAACCCCAGCCCAGCGAGCACCCGCTGGGCCTCGGCCTCCAGCTGGTAGCCGCCCGCAGCCTCGAAGCGGGTGCTGATCTCGCCGTAGGCGTCGAGTGCCGCCTCTGCCTTGGCCGCGTCGGGCGAGGCCATGTCGGCCTCCAGCGAGCGCAGCTCCTCCTCCATTCCGGCCAGCTCACCGGCGCCGGCCATCACATGGGCCAGCACCGTGTCGTTCACCTCGTCGGTGAGGTCCTGGGGCAGGTAGCCAACGGTGAGGTCCTTGGTGCGGTGCACCTCGCCGGCATCGGCCCGCTGGTGGCCGACGACGATCTCGAGGATGGTCGTCTTGCCGACGCCGTTGCCGCCGACCAGCGCGATGCGCCGCCCGGGCAGAAGTCGAAATGAGACGTCACGAAACAGTGTGCGGCCGCCGTGACCTTTTTCAAGTGAGGAGACCGAAATCATGACCGATCAAGGCTACCGACCCGCACCTCGGTGCCGGTCATCGCGAGCGAATGAACCGGGGAGCGGAAACGACCGTCACGGCGCGCTCTGGGCTCCCGACTTGGGACGAGCGAACGAACCGGGGAGCGGAAACGACCGTCAGGGCGCGCTCTGGGCTCCCGACTTGGGACGAGCGAACGAACCGGGGAGCGGAAACGACCGTCAGGGCGCGCTCTGGGCTCCCGACTTGGGAGATGGGTCGGGAGATGGGTCGGACGTGGGGACTGGGTAGGGAGCTTGCTTGGGGACGGTGGCGCCGTCGAGGGGGCCGAGGCCGGCTGCCAGCGCCGAGCCGACGACCAGCACCCCGCCCACGTAGGCGAGGGGGCCGGGGCGTTCGCCGGCGACCGCAACCGCCATCACGGTGGCCACCACCGGCTCGGCGGTTGCGATCACCGACGCCCGGGTCGACGAGATGCGGGTCAGCCCCACCCCGAGCAGCAGGTAGGCGAGCAGCGTGCTCGCCAGCGCCAACACCGCCAACAACCCGGCGACCTCACGGGTGGGCCACTCCAGGTCGGCGAAAGGGACCAGCGCCAAGCCGCCGATGATCATGGCGATGGCGTAGGTGCGGATGGGGCCCACGGTCTCGACCAGCGTGCGCCCGACCAGGTAGTAGCTGGCGTAGCTGAGGCCGGCCGCCAGGCCCCAGGCAACGGCCGCTGCGCTGACGGTGACGCCCTCGCCACCAGCGGCGGCGGTGAGGGCGACGCCGCCGGTGGCGAGCAGCACCAGCGTGACCGCCCGGACGGTCGGGCGGAGCCACCCGAGGCTGACCGAGCCGATCAGCACCCACAACGGCGCTGTGTACAACAGCACCCAGGCCAGCGTGATGCCACCGCGCTCGATCGCGGCCGGGAGCGCCGTGTAGAAGACCGAGACGCCGATCAGCCCGAGCGCCACCAGGCGCAGCCACACCACCGGTTGTCGAAGCGGTGAGGTGATGGGCGCGGCGCCGCTCTCGAGACCGGTTCCATGAAGATCCGGACCGTCGGCGGTGCGGCCCCGCATTGCCTGGATGAGCCAGATGACGGCGAATCCGACCCCGGCGATCATTGCCCTCCAGGCGGCCATGGTCACCGGGTCGATGCCCCGGGCGGCCAGGCCGTTGGCGACCGGGCCGATCACGCCCCACAGCACCGCCGCTCCCAGCACGGCCAGTGCGCCGATCGTTCCTGGGGCCAACGAGCGGCCGGCCCTTCCCCTGAGCGTCGAGTCGCCGCCCGGTTGTCCGTCACCGCCCGATCGGCGTCGGTTCATTCCCGGTCGGAGGCGGTCTTCTTGGCCCACGGATAGTCGGCCTTGCCGGTCGGCGACCGCACCACCTCGTCGACGATCACCAGCTTACGGGGCACCTTGTACCCGGCGATCGAGGTGCGCACATGGGCCTTGAGCACGTCCAGCGTCGGCTCGGCGCCCTCCGTGGCTGCCACGATGGCGGCGATCGTCTCGCCCCAGCGCTCATCGGGCACGCCAACGACGACGGTGTCGAAGACGTCCGGGTGGGTCTTGAGCGCCGCTTCCACCTCCTCGGGAAACACCTTCTCCCCACCTGTATTGATGCTGACCGACCCACGGCCGAGCACGGTGATCGTCCCATCGGCCTCGACGACCGCCTGATCACCGGTGATGGCCCAGCGTTTGCCGTTGGCCTCGACGAACGTCTCGGCGGTCTTCTTGGGGTCGCCGTAGTAGCCCAGCGGCATGCGCCCGGTGCGCGCCACCTTGCCGATCGTGTCCGAGCCCGGCTCGATCGGCACCATGTCCTCGTCGAGGACGCAGGTGACCTCGGGATCGAGCACAAACTTGGTGCCCTCGGAGGCGCTATCGCCGGGCATGAGTCGCTGGGTGCCCTGGGCTCCGGTCTCCGAGCTGCCGTAGCCGTCGGCAATGATCAGGTTGGGCAGGATCTCCTGAAGGCGGGCCTTGTTGTTCGGGTTGAGCGGCGCCCCTCCGGAGGACACCGTGTACAGCGATGGAACCTCGAAGCCGCCCTCGTCGTCCCAGGCGTCGAGCAGCGGCCGCGCCATGGCGTCACCGATGACGATGAGGATGTTGACCCCCTCGGCCTCGATCTGGCGCCACACCTCGGCGCCGTCGAAGCTGCCGGGTAGCAGCACCATTCTGCCGCCGCAGAGCCACCACGACATCGACGTCCACTGGGCGGCGGCGTGGATCAGCGGCGCACAGGCCATGACAACCACCTGGTCGTCGAGGATGCGGTCGCACAGTTCGTCGACGCTGGACACGGGGCCGAGCAGGCGCATCGGGTCGCCGCCGCCGACGCAGGCGAAGAAGGCATCCTCCATACGCCACTCGACCCCCTTGGGCATGCCGGTGGTGCCGCCGGTGTACATCAGGTAGATGTCGTCGCCGCTGCGTGGGCCGAAGTCGCGAGCGGTCGACGCGGCCCCCACCGCCTCGGTGTAGTCGATCGCACCGAAGGCGACCGGGTCGCCTTGCGACGGCTCGGCTCGGGGATCGATGTCGTCGACCACCAGGCTGATGCGCAGGTCGTCCAAGTCGCCCGCTACCTCGGCCATCGCATCGGTGAAGCGTCGGTGAAAGACGACCGCCACCGCGTCGCCGTCCTGGAGCAGGTGCGACAGCTCTGCGTGGACGTAGCGGTAGTTGACGTTGAGGGGCACCGCCCGGATCTTGAATGCGGCCAGCATGGTCTCCACGAACTCGACGCAGTTCTGCATGTAGCAGGCGACGTGATCGCCCGGGCCCACCCCGGCGTCGGCCAGCACGTGGGCCAGCGCGTTGGACCGCTCCTCGATCTCCCGGTAGGTCACCCGCTGGCTCCCGACCACCAGCGCCTCCCGGTCGGGATAGTGATCGGTGGTCAGCTCCCACAGATCGGCCAGGTTCCACGGAACCTGCGTTCCGCTCGATTCCGTGCTCCGGTCGGTCATCTGTGTCCCCCTGTTGGTGAGCGGTGCGTTTCGGTCGCCCGATGCCCCGGCCATGCAAACTGCAACGTGTTCTACTCTGGGTCCATGGGCATGCCAACGGACATCGGAATCATCGACACCATGGTCGGGTTCCCCTCGCCAGACCGTAGTCAGGTTTACAAGTTCATTCAGCCGCATCTGCGCGATGAGGAGTCGAAGAGCTTCTCGATGCCGGCGGCCTACATGTTTAAGGACGTGCCGCCCGAGATCGATCCCGAGGCCGACCCGGTGGCCGTCGTGCTGATGAACATGGACGCCCACGGTGTCGAGCGGGCGATGGTCAACGTGGCCAAGGACGACCGGGAGGCGCCCCGCCGGGCCATCCGCGACTTCCCCGACCGCTTCATCGCCTGCGCCGAGCTCGACCCCAACGGCGGCATGGACACCATCCGGCTGCTCGAACGCCTGGTCGCCGACTTCGGTGTGCGTGCGGTGACCACCACCCCGTTCGCCTACCGGGTGGCGATCAACGACGCCCGCTACTACCCGCTGTACGCCAAGTGCGTCGAGCTCGACCTGCCGATCTTCGTCACCGCCGGCGTGCCCGGCCCTCGGGTGCCGATGGCCGACCAGAAGGTGGAGCTGATCGACGAGGTGTGCTGGTTCTTCCCCGAGCTGAAGTTCGTCATGCGCCACGGCGCCGAGCCGTGGGAGGCGCTGGCGGTGAAGCTGATGATCAAGTGGCCCAACCTGTATTACTCCACCTCTGCATTCGCCCCCAGGTACTACCCCCAGGCCATCATCGACTACGCCAATACCCGGGGTGCGGACAAGATCATCTATGCCGGGTACTTCCCCGCCGGGCTCACCTACGACCGGATCTTCTCCGAGCTGCCCGACGTGGCCTTCAAAGACGAGGTGTGGCCCAAGTTTCTGCGCACCAACGCGGAACGGATTCTGGGCCTGAGTTAGTCGATCAGGCGCAGGTCGACCGGTTCCGTCGTGTCCGCATCGGCGGGCAGGCCGATGCGGGCTGCGGTGTGCAGGCAGGCCTCGGTGAGCTTGGGGCCAAAGGTCTCTTTGACCGGGGCCAGGTGCCCCTCGTCGTAGCGCAGGAATTCGGCGGTCGGGATCAACAGCGCCGTGCGAGCCTGCTCGAGGGGCGACACCGCCCGGTCCCTCGTGGTGACCAGCACGGTGGTGGGCACGTCGCAGTGCTTGATCCAGCGTCGGGAGTCGAAGGTGGCCACCGCCACCCCCGCCTCGGTGACCATGCGCCAGTCGTGGCGGCGCATCTCCTCGGACGCCCAGCGTTGGAAGGTGCTGGGACGCTCCCCGGTCGGGGCGAATGGGATGCGCCTGCGGATCGTCTTCGGCAGCCTCCAGGTGACGCGCAGCGGCCCGGCGATCGCCGAGACCGCACCGACCACGACGATCTGCTGGCGCAGGCCGGGCACCAGCCAGCTGCCGGTGGCGGCGAGCACCAGGCCGGACACCAGCTCCGGGTGGCGCTTCCACAACAGCTGGGCGATCGGGCCGCCCATCGAGTATCCGACGGCGATCACCGGTCCGCAGCCGAGATGCTCGATCAGCGCAGCGGTGTCGTCGGCGCAATCGGCCAAGCGAAACCGCCGCCGCGAGCGGATGCCTCGGCCGTGGCCCCGCATGTCGGGAGCGATGATGCTGAAGTGCTTCGACAGCTCGTCGAACGCGTTGTAGTAGTTCAACCCACCGCTGGCCACCCAGCCGTGAAGCAACAGAAGGGTCGGTGCGCCCGGAGGCCCCTCGACCCGACGGTAGAACGTCTTGCCGCGGCCGGGCAGCTCAACCCGTTCACCCCATGGCAACCCGAGGACGTTGTGCTCCTCGGCCTCGTCGATCGGCCCCTCGTCGTCGACCAAGCTCGTGTCGGGATGGACGGTGTCGCGCTGTTCGGCCATGAACGTTCCCCCTGGGCCACCAAAGCGCGCACGCATCAGGGATTCCGGATGGACCGTCCGGTGGCCACCGGCAGCTTAGGACATCGGCAACAGCTGTTTGACGGTGCGGGCCAGTTTTCGCTGCACCTCGTCGGCCTCGGTCATACCCGAGATCCATCCGACCAGTGCCGCCAACCAGACGTCGAAGAGGGTGTCGGCCACGTCGATCGATTCGTCGGTCGGTTCGGCCTCCATAGCGGCGACGATCAGGGCGCGCATGGCATCGGTGACGGTCTTGACCACCTCGGCCACCTCATCATTGCCCGACACCAGCGCCCGGATCTGGGCGATCGACACGTTGGGGCGGGCCAACAGGGCGTGATTGGCCCGTCCGAGCACGGCCAACACCCGCTCGCCGGCCGAATTCCCCCGCGCGGGACGGGCCTCCAGGTCGGCGGCCAACGCCCCCACCTCGGCCTCCATCACCGATGCCACCAGGTACTCCTTGGAGGGAAAGTAGCGGTACAACGTCCCGATCGCCACGTCGGCACGGGCGGCGACGTCGCGCATCTGTACCGACTCGTAGCCGCCCTCCGCTGCCAACGCGGAGACCTCCCGCAGCATGCGTCGACGCCGGGCATCCTGGGCCGCGGTCAGCCGGCTGCCGGCGGCGTTCACTGAGGGGACGGGCTCGGCGCCGACGGCAACGTGGCCCACGAAACTGGCCGGCCCGCCACCTCGACGATCGCGTCGAGGTCGTCGAGCGCCACAGCCACGGGGCGAACCAGCGAACCCTGCGACGAGGAACCCTGGGAGGGAGCACCCACCCCGCGATAGTCCGCCTCGGTGGCGCGAGCGTGTTCGTCGGCGCTCATGGCGGGAGCATCGGGCGCCCACGCCTGCACGACCACACCGACCCCGAGCCGTTGGGCGAGCGCCAGCACCTCGGGCTCAAGTTCACCACCGTCGACCTCCATGCCACCGGCGCGCACGCCGATCGACGGGCGACCGGCCAGGCGAGCCATCAGGGCACCCGCCGCAGCAAAGCCCGGCAGCGGCGTGGTGGCGACGACGACCGACCGCGGCACGGCCGTCGGAAACGCGCGCCCAACCCAGAAGCCCGCCAGATCGGCCTCGACGACCGCCACGCCGTCGTCGGGTGCCGCCCCGGAGAGGTGAAGTGCAGCTCGAGGCGCCGACAGCGGCACCTCGTCGCGCTCGTAGGCAGGACCGGTGACCGCCGCCAGCGCCTCGTACAGCGGCGGGCGTGGCGCCGGGCCGCCGGCAGGACGGGTCCAGCCCTCTGCTGCGATCGAGAGCTGACGGGGATCGAGGTCGATCACGTTGCCGGTCGGACGGGCGGGCAGTTCGTCGTCGCCGACCCCGCAGATGATCACTACCACGGCGTCGTCGACGCCACCGAGCTCGCCGTCGCGGGCCTGGAGGCCGATCGTGCCGGCGTGGTAGGGGCTGTTCCAACGAAACACACCCTTGGCCCCGACCGTGTTGAGCACCGGCATGCCCAGGCGTTCGGCGAACGAAGCCAGTGCCTCGACCGAGCCGGAACGGACGACGCCGACGCCGGCGATCACCGCCAGCGGAGCGCCTTGTAATGATGATCCCAGCTGGTAGGCCACCTGCCGGTCGAGCTCACCGCCCACTGTCAGGCCGTCAGGCACGTCTGCGCCCAGGTCGAGATCGAGGTGCAGCGCCACGGTGGCGGGCATCATCGGGTCGATTCCCGCCAGCGTGTCGAGCAGTTCCTCGGGTGATCCGACCGTCTGGGGAAACGCTGTACCGCCGGGGAGCGATGACAGGTGCAACAGCTGACCGGCGAGTACCGCTGCGCCCAGGCCGCCATTGACCGCCCCGTCGGCGTCGGCGAGCAACACGGCCAGGTCGGGGTCGTCGACGTCAATATGGGGAAGGCCCCCGGCGGCCGTGCCCAGATCGAGTCCGACCGTGCGCCGCACGCCGAGTGCTGCCAGCGCGCCGGCAAGCGCCTCTGCGACGGTGCCCGGCCTGGTCTCGGCCTGGCTCACGTCGGCTCCTCCCCGCCGCCGACCAGGGCGTCGAGGGCCGCTTCGACGGCGCCCACCAAAGAGGGATCGAGGTCAGAGAAACCGTTCACCGAGGCGAGGATACGACGCCAACCCTCCTGGGGCGTCCCCCAGCCCAGGCGGCGACAGGTGCCGGTCTTCCAATCCTCGCCCTTGGGCACGTCGGGCCATGCCGCGATGCCGACCACCTGTGGACGGACGCACGCCCACACGTCGACGAACGGATGACCGACGACCGTGACCCACTTCGACGCTGCGCTGCGCTGGGACTCGGTGAGGTGCCACTCCTTCGTGCCCGGGATGAGGTGATCGACCAACACGGCAAGGCGGGCCTGCGGCCCAGGAGCGAACCGGGCGACCGCCGCGTCGAGGTCGTCGATCCCGCCCTGGGGTTCGACGACGATGGCGGCGTCGCGCAGGTCGTCGCCCCACACCCGCTCGATCAGGCGGGCATCGTGGTCGCCCTCCACCCACAGGCGGCTGGCCCGGGCGACCTTGGCCGGGCCTTGTGGGGCGGCGATCGAGCCCGACGCGGTCCTTCCCAGCGACAAGCCCGACGACGGAACCCGGTCCACGCCGATCAGCGTGATCGTCTCGCCGGCGACAGCAAAGCCGCCCGCCAGGTTGGTCACCCGACGTGTCGTGCCATCCAGCAGCCGCAACACCACCCACTCGCGGTGCCATTTGTCGACCGTTCCGCGGGCGCCGGTCGCCCGGTGCACCAGGGTCTCGGCATCGGAAACCCGTCGCTCCGGCGGGCCGGCGGCGATGGGGTCGTTGCGCAGGTCCAGGATGTCACCGGAAACCGGGTTTGACGCGGGTCGTGAGAAGCGTGCCACCCCGCCAAGGTAGAAGAGATGGCGGAGCGACCGGCGCATCCGGGCTCCGCCATCCCGACCGACGGGAACATCCGGGCGTGGGCTTCAGTAACGCAGACCCGGGGCTCGGGTGCCGAAGATGTCGACTCCGAGCTGCGAACCCAGCTTGGTGGCGTCCCAGCGCTTGCCCTTGTTGTTGAGGGTTGCGCCGTCGCTCCAGCCCTCCATCCAGATGATGTTCTCCGCCACCGCGCGGATCACCTGACCGCTGACGTGGGCGGCCTCATCGGAGGCCAGCCATGCGACCAGCGGCGAGGACACCGACGGGTCCATCGGGTTCCACTCGCCCTCGGCCACATCGTCGGCCTCGATCACGTCGGGCGCACCGGGCATGGTGGCGGTGATACGGGTGGCGGCGGCGGGGCCGACGCAGTTGACCGTCACGCCCATCTTGGCCAGCTCGAGGCTGAGGGTCTGGGTCATCCCCGCGATGCCGGCCTTGGCGGTGGCGTAGTTGGACTGGCCGAAGTTGCCGACCAGGCCGGCACCGGAGGTGGTGTTGATGATGCGGCCGCCCACCGGCGCACCGCTGGCCTTATTGCGCTCACGCCAGTGCACCGCTGCGTGCTTGGACGGGGCCCAGGCACCCTTGAGATGCACGGCGATCACCGAGTCGAAATCCGCCTCGTCCATGTTCCAGATCGCCGAGTCCCGCACGATGCCGGCGTTGTTGACCAGGATGTCGAGCTGCCCGTAGGTATCGATCGCCTGCGCAACCATCTCGCCCGCCGCTGCGTAGTCGGCCACGTTGGCAAAGTTGGAGGCGGCCTGCCCGCCGCGCTCGACGATCAGCGCCACCGTGTCGTCGGCCGCCTTGCCGGTGCCCTCGCCGTGCACCGAGCTGCCCAGGTCGTTCACGATCACCTTGGCGCCGTGGCGGGCCAGCTCCAGCGCATGGCCTCGACCGATGCCCTGACCGGCCCCGGTTACGACGGCCACCTTGTTGTCCAACATTCCCATGTGCGGGCGCTCCTCGTTCGAAATCTGACGGTTCGTCAGATTCTAGAGGGAGCGGGTTGAAACTACCTACAGACGACGCAAGTGCACCCGCTCCACCCGGTGGGCGCGGCCCTTCTCCAGAATCACGTCGGCCCGCTCGCGGGTGGGCAGGATGTTCTCGGCCAGGTTGGCGCCGTTGACGGTGCGCCAGATTCGACGGGCGGTCGCTTCGGCCTCGGCCTCATCGAGCCGGGCATAGGTCGTGAAGTAGCTGTCCGAGGTCTGAAACACGGTCTCGCGCAGCTTGAAGAACCGCTCGACGTACCACTGCTCGACCAGGTCCTCGGGGGCGTCGACGTACAGCGAGCTGTCGAAGAAGTCCGACACGAACACCACGGGGGTGCCCCGCTCAACCATCGGTGCCTGCAACACGTTGAGGCCCTCGACGATCACGATGTCGGGATCGCAGATCACCTGCGACTCGTCGGGGACGATGTCGTAGCTCACGTGGCTGTACACCGGTGTCGTCACCGATGGCTCGCCGCTCTTGAGGCGGCTGAGCACGTCGATGAGCGCGGCCCGGTCGTAGCTCTCCGGAAACCCCTTGCGCTCCATCAGGCCGCGCTCGGCCAGTACGGCGTTGGGGTGCAGGAAGTTGTCGGTGGTGATCAGCGCCACCTTGGGGTGATCGGGCCAGCGCTTCAACAGCGCCGCCAACACCCGGGCGGTCGTCGACTTACCCACCGCCACCGATCCGGCCACCCCCAACAGGTACGGCACCTTGACCGCCGGCGCACCCAGGAAGGTATCGGTGGCACGGAAGAGCGCCTGAGACGCGCTGACGCGCAGGTTCATCAGGCGCGAGACCGGCAGGTACACCTCTTCCACCTCGTGCAGGTCGAGACGGTCGTTGATGCCGCGCAGGTCGGCGACGTCGGCCTCGCTCAGGGTGAGCGGCGTGGAGGCGCGCAGCCCGGCCCAGGTGTCTCGGTCAAAGCTCCGATACCGGGACTGGGGGTTCACACGGCCTGCCAGCTCAAGGGCGAGAGGGCCCGATCAGGCCCGGCTCAACCAGGCGTCGCCCGCGGCAAACTCGGCGTTGATCTGCTTCTCCAGCTCGCCCTTGGACGCCTTGGCGATCCGATCGCCGATCAGGGGCACCTTGATCGAGACGTCCATCTCGATCTCGTAGTGGGTGGTGCCGTCGTCGTTGGAGGTGATCAACGTGGAGCCCTTGGTCTTCTGTGGAACACCGTCCATCGTCACGTCGAAGTGGCCGCCGTAGGTGCCATCGCCCTTGTCCATCCAGACGTCATCGGTGGTGACCAGCGGGCTGGAGGGCAGCACCTTCTTGGCGATCGCCGGCACGTCGAGATCGGTGTTCCTCTTGATCACCATGCGCAAGCCGTCGTCGGAAGGCTCCTCGGTGATCACCTCGATGTTGTGGTGACCCATCGCCTCGAACTTGGCGACGTGTGCCTTCGGGTCGGAAAACATCGCCCACACCTCCTCGATCGGGTGGTCGAAGTCGTGCTTCATCGTCAGCTTCACGGTGCTGTGGCTCCTCATCCCCGCGGGGCTCTGGGTTCGGGTTGGAAACCCAGAGCGTAGGTCAAGGGCGGCGAAGCACCTCCACGAAGAAGCGTTCGCCAGCGCGGGCTGGGGGCCGGAGGTCCGGGATACGGTGTGTCGATGAGCACATCCACGGGCGATCACGACGAATCAAACCGCAGCGCCGGCCGGGCCGAAGGCCACGACGGTGCCTCCCACGAGGAGGTGCTCGCCTCGACGCGCGAGGCCCAGCACCGCTTGGAGGCGTCGCCCCAGCGTGTGCCGATCAACGCCTACCGCTCCGACGCCGCATTCGTCGTCGTGGCACCGGTGCCCGGCGTCAGCCCCGAGGACGTGCACGTCGAACTGCGCCAAGGATCGGTCCGCTTCTGGACCAACGTCCGCTCGGCGACGACGCGCACCTATGACGTGCACGAATGGCACTACGGCGGTTACGAACGGACCATCGAGGTACCCGACGGATTCGGGGCGTCGGTGTTGGTGTCGCTCGGCAACGGCCAGCTGGTCATCCGGGTCGCCGCCGGTCCGTTTGGCGGCGACGTCGACCTTCAGGCCACCCAGGCCGACGCAGACCACCATCTCGCGACCGACTGAGCATCCTCAGCGGATGGCGAGCGGGGCGACCGGCGTCGATGTGGCGCCGACCAGGGGTTCGGGCACGGCGATCAGCTGAGCGGTGGCCGGCCGGTCGGGATGGGCGGCACATTCGTCCGCCAACGCCTCCAGGTTCCAGTTCTGACCCTGCACCATGCCCAGATCGCGCAGGCACAGCAGGTGGACGGCCAGCAGATCGTCCCAGTTGCCGGTCTCGGGCGGAAACACCTCGTGGCTGTAGGTATCGCTGAACACCCCGGCCAGGTCGTGGCGGGCAAACCACTCAACGCAGCTGACCCCGATGCCCGGCAGCTGCCAGTCCTTGCCGACCGCGTAGCGGCGACGGTCACCCGACAGGTAGTGGCGGACGTCGCCGGTGCGCACCAACACCACATCGCCCGGCTCGGGTGTGGCCCCGGCGCGCTCGATGGCGGCGTCGAGCACGTCGGCGGTCACCGCCTGTCCCGGTTCCATGAAGTCGATCCCCAACGTGCGGGGCACGTCGAGGAGGATCGCCCGGGTGTTGATCGGCCGCAGCTGCTCCGCACCGCACCAGGTGGCACCGGAGGCGGCACCGATCGTGTCGGTCGACCGGCCGTTGTACAAGAGGCCGTCGTAGGCGACATGTGAAAGCGCGTCCACGTGGGTGCCGGCCGAGGTCGACATCGTCAGCTGATCGTCGCAGCCGGTCCAGATGCCGGGAGCCATCGGATCGCGCTCGTTCATCGTCGTAAACGTCAGGACGGCGTTGAGCCGACCGGCCGGCTGGCCGACCTGCACGCCCTTGCCCTCCCCCAGCAACGGGAGCGCCAACGGAAACGCCGCGCCGTCGACGACGCAGGCGGCGCCGCGCCGCGCCGCGTCCGGGGTCAACAGGTTGCCGGTGCCGGCCTGGTCGTCGTCGCCCCAGCGACCCCAGTTGGAAACCCGCTCGGCCAGCTCGCGCAGTTCCTCGGAGAACGCCACGGTTAGATCGGTTCGGTTCCGGACACGGCGAGCACGCCGCGGGCCAGCTTGCCCTCGTGCAGCTCGTCGAGCGCCTTGTTGAACTCCTCCAACGGATAGGTGGCGCTCACCAGCTCGTCCAGCTTCAGGCGACCGGCCTGGTAGAGGCGCACCAGCATCGGAATGTCGTACGCCGGGCGCGACGAGCCGTAGCGGCAGCCGGTGATCGACTTGTCGTTGTACATCGTGTTGACGACGAAGCTGGCCTCGGCGCCCATCTTGGGCACCCCCACCATCACGACGGTGCCGCCAAAGTCCAACAGGTCGGTCGACATGCGGATCAGCGCGGTCGACCCGACGCACTCGAAGACGTAGTCGACGCCGTTGGGGCAGATCTCCTTGATCGCCTCGATCAGGTCGACCCCCTCGCCGGCGCAGACGAAGTGGGTGGCGCCAAACTCGCGGGCGAGCTGCTCCTTGGCCGGGTTGGTGTCGACGGCGATGATCGGCAGCGAATCGGACAGCGCCAAGCCCTGCACGACGTTGAGGCCGATGCCGCCCACGCCGATCACCACCGCCGACTCGCCGTGGCTGACCTTGGCCCGATTGATCACGGCGCCGACGCCGGTGATGACGCCGCACCCGATCAGCGATGCCGAGCTGAGCGGGATCTCCTTGGGAACGGCGATCGCCGAGGTGGCCTTGACGACGGTCTCCTCGACGAACGCCGACGTGTTGGCGAACTGGAAGGCCTTCTCGCCGCCGACGGTAAAGGGACGGCCCAGCCGCCCGGCGTTGGCCCGACAGAACGTCGGCTTGCCCCGGGCGCACTCGGCGCAGATGCCGCAGTTGCCCAACGTGCTGAGCACGACGTGGTCGCCCTCGGCCAGGGTGGTGACGTCAGGGGCGACACCGACGACGACGCCCGCTCCCTCGTGGCCGAGCACGACCGGCGGCGGAAACTTGATCGTTCCGTCGATCACCGACACGTCGCTGTGGCACAACCCGGCCGCCTCGATGCGCACCCGCACCTCGCCGGCGCGAAGGTCCCGCACCTCGATGTCGTCGCGGACCGACGCCTCGCTCCCGTCAAAAACAATGCCCCTCATGCGGTGGTGCCCTTCCTGGTTTGCCCGGCGCGCTCCTGGCTGCCCAGCGGCCGAGACTTATCTGACGACCCGTCAGAAGCTATCGGGTCGCTCGGCGCAGTTCACCCTCTCGTTTGGCCCATCACGGCAACGGGTACGTTTCCCGCTCCATGTCGCCCGCAATCGAAACCCACACCATCAAGCGCACTTTCGACGGCAGGCCCGCCGTCGACGGGGTCGACCTCAGTGTTGCCCCCGGCGAGATTTATGGGTTCCTCGGGCCCAACGGCGCGGGCAAGTCGACGATGGTGCGCATGCTGTGCACCCTGTTGGCACCCACGTCCGGAACGGCCGCCGTGCTCGGACACGACGTCGCCAAGGACCCCAACGGCGTGCGGTTCAACATCGGGGTGGCGCTACAGGACGCCGGGCTGGACGAGCGTCAGACCGGGCGGGAGATCCTCGATATCCAGGGTCGGCTCTACGGCCTGAACCGCTCGGAGATCGCCCAGCGCACCACGGACATCATCTCGTTCATCGACTTGGGCGACGCCTTCGACCAGCGGGTGGCCACCTACTCGGGCGGCATGAAGCGGCGCCTCGACCTGGCCGCCTCACTGGTGCACAACCCGCAGGTGCTGTTCCTCGACGAGCCGACCACCGGGCTCGACCCGATCAGCCGCAAGAAGGTGTGGGACGAGGTGCGCCACCTCAACGAGGAGCTGGGGATGACCGTCTTCCTCACCACGCAGTACCTGGAGGAGGCCGACGAGCTGGCCGACCGGGTGGGCATCATCAGCCACGGCAAGCTGGCGGTCGAGGACACCCCGACCGCGCTGAAGCGCCAGCTCGGCAACGACCTGATCGTCGTCGAGGTCGAACATGCCCAGATGGAGCTGGCCGAATCGACCCTGGCCGGGCTCGAGGGCACCGAGGGCGTCGAGATGCGAGGCCACGAGCTGCTGGTCGGCACCCCCAACGGTGCCGCCCTGCTCAGCCCGGTGGCGATCGCCCTGGGCAAGGCCGACCTCAAGGTCCTCAGCCTGACGCTGCGCACGCCCACCCTGGACGACGTGTTCGTCTCGGTGACCGGCGAGCGTCTGGCCGGGGACGACGACGACCAAGACGACGTGGAGTCCGAGTGAGCAACACCGAGATCAGCGCCCGCCCCGCGGGCTTCTTCACCGACCTGGCCACGGTGGCCCGACGGGCGATCCGCAGCCTTCCCCGGGAGCCGGAGGCGATCATCCCGGCGATCATCGTGCCGGTGTTCTTCTTCTTCGTCAACGTGGGATCGCTCCAAAAGTTGGCCCAAAGCAGCGGCAGCGTGGTCGACTTCAAGGCCTTCCAGCTGCCGGTCGCCATCATCTTCGCCGTCACCGGTGTGTCCCGTGCCTCGGCGCTGGTGACCGACATCCAGGACGGCTACTTCGACCGCCTGTTGGTCACCCCGGTAAAGCGGCCCGCGCTGCTGCTCGGGCTGATGATCGCCGACTTTGTTCTGGTCGTCGTCCTCAGCATCGGCGTCACCGCCCTGGCCATGGTCATGGGCGTTCGTTTCGTCACCGGCCCGCTGGGCATGCTGGCCTTCCTGCTGATCGCCGGCGCCTGGGGCGTGGCCTTCACCGGTTTCCCGTACACGATCGCTCTGCGCACCGGAAACCCGGGCGCGGTGGCTTCCAGTTTTCTGCTGTTCTTTCCGTTCGCCTTCCTCACGACGTCGTTTCTTCCCAAGGAGGCGCTCAGCGGCTGGCTGCAGACCGCCGCCACCTACAACCCGGTGACCTACCTGCTCGAGGGCCTGCGGGCGATCGTGTCCAGCGGGTGGGAGGTGGCGCCGATCGCCAAGGCCATTGCGGCCGTGCTCGGCTTGGGCCTGGTGACCTTCACGCTGGCCTTTCGATCGCTGGGCGCGCGAGTCTCCAGCGACTGAGGACCCGCTGCGCGTGTCGACCGGAAGGCCGACCGATGTTGTGGAGCGTTGCGCTCAGCGGCCCAGGCGGGGCGCCGCCAACACGTCGGCATACAGGTCGCGCTTCAACGTCGACACGATGGTGGACGCCTTCCCGGCACCGTCCGCCGCCAGTTCGAGCGCACGTCCCTTCAGGGCGTCCGGTTCGGCGATGTGCTCGACGATGCCGGCGGCCAACGCTTCGGCCGCGTCGAACCGGTGGCCGGTGGTGACGGCCCGGTGCGCCGTCTGGGGCATCAGACGTGCCCGGATGAGGGCCAATTGGAACGGCTGGAACGCCAGACCCAGGTCCACCTCGGGCAGGCAGAACCAACCCCGGTCGGCGCGCATCACCCGCTGATCGTGGGCCAGTGCCAACATGGCCCCGTATCCGAAGGCGTGGCCCGACAGCGCCGCCACGGTTGGGCCGGGGTAGGTCAGGATCCGGGCCAGCACGTCCAGCGACCGCTCGACCTCGGCCTCCACCTCACCCTGCTCCAGCCCGGCAAGAAACTCGAGGTCGTAGCCGGTGCAGTAGGCCCGCTGTGACCCGATCGTCACCAAGGCCGGCGGCTGCTCGGCACCCTCGAGCCGATCGATGGCGTCGATCACCCCATCCAACCACTCGCCGTCAACCGTGTTGAGGCCGTCACCCAAGACCAGGACGGCCATCCCATCGGACTCGGACAACGTGACCGCACCCCAGCGTGTCACCGCGTCCTCAACGTCGGCTGCAGCTGCGTGATCGTTCATCAGCTCAGTGTGTCGCATCAGGACCGCGGGCGACGGTTCGGCCACCGCCGAGTCCGCCCACAAGAGCGGGCGCCATCGTTCCCAAATCGCTATGACGTGCGACACAAGCGGTACCCTCACCGAAGCACAGAGCACAGAGGGTCGGAGGGACCATGACGCAGCCCCGAACGCACGCACGAAACGGAGTGGTTGCGGCGCTGTGCGCCGTAGCGTTGATGATGCCACTCACGGTGGCAAACGCCGGCGCCGCTCCGACGTCGCCACGCCAGGACGATGCCCCCACCCAGGACGACCTCAGGCTCAACGAACTGCAGTTCCTCGGCAGCCACAACAGCTATCACCTGCCACCGCTGAAGGGCCTGTTCGACTTCGCCAAGACGATTGCCCCACCCGAGCTGAAACCCGAAGAGTTGCTCTACGAGCACGGCCCCCTGCCTCAGCAGTTCTCCGGCGAAGGGGTCCGCCAGATCGAGCTCGACCTCGTCGCCGACCCCGAGGGCGGCCGCTACGCCGATCCGGTCGCCAACATCGTCACCGGCATCGCGCCGTACGACGAGGAGTACGAGGCGTGGGACCCACCCGAGCTGCAGGAGCCGGGGACCAAGGTGTTACACATCCCCGACTTCGACATGCGCACCACCTGCGTGTTGTTGACCCAGTGCTTGACCCAGGTACGTGACTGGTCGACAGCGCACCCCGGCCACTTTCCGATCGCTGTTCTGCTCGAGTTGAAGGACGATATGTTCGAGGGCGACCTGCCGGTCGACCTGACCGAACCCCTGCCGTTCACCGCCGCGCGTCTCGATGACCTCGACGCCGAGATCCGCACCGTGTTCCCGGAGGACGCCATGTTCACGCCCGACGACCTGCGGGGCAACGCCGCCACGCTCGACGAGGTGGTGACCGGGCCGGGTTGGCCGGCGATGTCAGCGCTCCGTGGCCAGACCATGTTCATGCTCGACAACGAGAACGTCATCGCCGACCGCTACCGCGACGGGCACCCGGCGCTCGAGGGGCGGGTGATGTTCACGTCAAACGCCCCCGGTGAACCCGACGCTGCGTTCGTCAAGCTGAACGATCCAATGACCGACCGCGCCACCATCGAGCAAGCGGTCGAGGCGGGCTATGTCGTCCGCACCCGCGCCGACACCCCGATCAGCCAGGCCCAGTCGGGAAACACGACCATGCAGGACGCCGCCTTTGCCTCGGGCGCCCAGTGGGTGTCGACCGACTACCCGGTGCCCGGCCTCACCAAGCTGCTGGGCGTTTACGGGTTACCGTTCGCCAACTACGTCTCGCCCCTGCCGCCCACCAGCCGCGGCGCTGCGTTGGTCGCCGAGCGTGCTGCGCCGGCCGACGCCCCGCTCCGCGTGGCCCGCTGCAACCCGGTCAGCGCGCCGGACTACTGCTTCGACCTGGCCCTCACCGAACCGGAGCCGCCGTCGACGATCGAGGCGCCGCCGAGCGGCGACGACGAGGCTGCCAAGCCGCTGCCACCGAAGTTCACCGGCTGAGCATCCACGCCCGGCTCAACCCATCGGTCCTCTGACGGCAAAGCTGCCGGTGGCGCTGGCCACCAGGTTGCCGTCGGCGTCCAGGGTGCGGGCCTCGAGGTGGACGATGCGTCATCGGTCAGAGACCCACCGCCAACAGCACCCAGCGCACGACCATGCCCACCACCACCGCAACGATCAGGTTGCGGGTTCGCCAGGCTGCCAGGCCGGCCGCCAACACGCCGAGCAATTCCGGCGTGCCGACCGGCGGGGCGCTCGGCCCCCACAGATCGGTGACGCCCAGCGCCGACAGCACTGCCGGGCCGACGTTGCGCAGCGCCTTGGACACCACCGGGGGTGGGGTGCGATCCGCCAGCGCCAGGATGAACACGCTGCGGAACAGGTAGGAGCCGATGCCCGCCAGCACGATGACCAGCAGGATCACGGCTCGGTCCCTTCGCTCAGGTCATCCAGGCCCGTGAACTCCTCGGCGATGTCGTGGGCCGAATGCTCGGCGAGATCGCGGGCGGCTCGATCGGCCGCGTTATGGGTTGCCGGCGTGGAGGGGTCGCCGTCGTCGTGCTCGGGGACGCGGTCGATCGGGCGTAGGCCACCCGCCTCGTCCTCACCTTCTCGATCGGCCAGCGTGCCGACGATCACGCCCACCAGCCCGCCGGCCAGAAGCCCCAGGTTGTTGGGCAGCCCGGCGAACAACCACGCCCCAACACCCCCGCTGACCGCGGCGACGACAGCCGGCATCCGGTTGAGCGCCACGACCACCAGACCGAGGAACATCAGCGGTACGGCGAAGTCCAGACCCCAGGAATCGGGCACCAGAGGGCCGAGAAGGATCCCGAGCGCCACCGTGGTCTGCCAGAGCGTCCAGAAGACCGCCCCCGAGGTCAGGTAGTAGCGGCGCCAATCGTGAGCGTCATCCTCCAACGGCTCGGTTAGCGCGAACTGTTGGTCGATCAGCACATATGGAGCCAGCCAGCGGAACCAGCGGGGCTGGTCGGTGAAGCGCGAAGCGAGTGCAGCCGAATACATCAGGTGCCGGGAGTTCACTGCCAGCGCCGCCCCCAGCGCACTGAACGGGGCGCCACCAGCAGCGAGGATGGTGATCAGGGTCAGCTGGCTGGCGCCGCCAAAGATGATCCACGAACTGGCCCAGCCGACGAAGTTGTTGATCGACGACTCGCCGATCGCCACGCCCAGCACCATGGCGAAGGGCACGGCCGGCACGAAGAGCGACAACGCGCCGCCAAGGGCACGACGAGGTGGAGAGGGCCCTTCGGTAGTCGACACAGCGGCGCACGCTAGAACACAAACGTGCCGAGAGCCTCGCCATGATCAAGCCGAATGGCGACGGTGGCCACGCAGACGGCAACGGGTGTCCGTTGAGCTGTACCGGCCATGGCGACACGCCCTGCAGTCGATAACGGGGGCCAGCAACCCCATCGGCCGGCTCCGCCGTCGGGTCAGGGGATGAATTCGCCGTGGCGTTGGGACCACAGGACGTCGCCGGAG